>DATNPC010000156.1:0-9214 GCA_036703375.1 Allocoleopsis sp. | reverse complement strand
GCTTGAATTTTTATTGATTGGATATGTTCTTTAACAAATCCAGGATGATTGGTATGTCTCTGACTTTCCAGCTTTTCAAGACTATGTGCAGAATTGACTGCAATTACTCAAACACAGGCAGCGACAATTTGAGAAAGGACTGGTTATTACAGTGGAATAATGATAAAACCTTTAATATTGGACTTGGACAATGGTTTAGCTGCGGCCAACACCTTGGTTACTTTTCCCCCTAATCAAAATCTGAAAAATTCGCCTGAGAACGGCTTGTTTGTTTCCCTTAGAGTCCTTCTGTTTCTCGCATTGCCTGTTTATGGGCGAGTCCTTCCAGATGCGTCTGTCGCGCAATTTCCCGTCGCTCTCGTTCTCGCTGCCGACAGGGGTGACAACGCCTTGCCGTTGTCCACACTCCCCCTTTAGCCACTTCATACCACCATTTCTGCTGGCTTGCACTCCAAACTTCCCTTTTACCGCAGTCTTTGCATGTAAAGGGGATATCAATGTAGTAGCCTCGTTCTACAAAGTCTGGGATACCCATGCTATTGCTTGGGACGAGGGCACAACAGTCCACCCTTTGCCCACCACAAGCCATTACTCTGGCTATCTCAGCCTGTTTTGCAAGAGCTTCCAATTCATGCCGATGTGCCGCTCTAGCCAAATCTTTTCGGGCAGTTCGTTTGGCTTTGATTTCTTGACGGCGCTGTTTTCCACTTTTCCTGCACTTGTTGAGCTTGCTTGTTTACCTTTGCCATGCCATAAGCTTCAATCACCGGACAAATTATTCCAGAATCGCCTTTGTCAGGAATGATATACTACATTTGTAACACATGGACTCGAATGTGGTATGGATGTTCTGCTTGATCGCACTAGAGTTGAAGTGGAGAAGCAGTGATGAGTGTCGGGTTTCATCCTTCAAACCGACCTACAAGATCGAGCGATCGCATATTGGGTGCATGGGCATTGTTCAACTGCGATGTGATTATCTCAAGCAGCACCATACTCTGTGTACTGCCGTTTGTAAGGAGGCTGTAAACCCAACACAATATCTTCTCTGGGAACACCCATTTCAACCAAGTCCTCAGCAGGATTCTGGTCTGTCAGATTCTGCTGAAGCCAAATTTTTCCATCTTTGATATCAAAATGGACAATACAACGATAAACTCGGTTAAGCTGTTGCCATCCCACATTCATCCATTGGTAATGATCCCGCTCAGTGTCAAAGATAAGTTGCACTTCGACTTCCAAATCCGAAACATCATCTTTGGCGTACTGGCTTAGTAATGTTTGAATGTACTCCCGATATTGAGCTACCTTGTCCATTGCACTATCACCTCATTAACTGGGTCATACACAATTATCAAGACCTGATACCGTTGTACCGCAGTTTGAGTGAATTCGTATTGAAAAAACGTTTGGTAAACATCAACTGGAACTGCCAAGTATAGACTCCGTTCTGGCTCAACAGACTCCAAAGCCAGACGATAACTGAGAAACTGCCCCAACGCGCCGTAAAAATCCGTGATTGCAGAAGGGTTCAAAAAGCTTTTGATCTCGACTGCTATTTTCTCCCCTGCGCGTTCTGCTGCAAGCAATCGCTCTGCACCCAGATCAACCCGAAAGTTGACGTTACCAAACTTAAACCTGAGCGGGTCATCAGTAATCACCCATTGCTCTTTTTGAAGCGCTCGTTTAACAGCTTCGTGAAAAACATCTTTGGCAGACACAGACCAAATCTCAAAACTGCATTCTAATGATACTGATGCACTGTACACATCAATAAGTTTTATCGAAAGCCTGTTTTTTGGTCTAGCTCTTACTTCGTTAACTCTAGCGGTGGAGTATCTCTAGATGTACTCAAAAGATACATCAAGCAGCAAAATAGTCCCAAATCCGCTAATCTCTGACCGTGCTTTCATCCCCAAGTTCCGCTACGCTACACATGGGACTTCTCGCACGGAAGAGTTAAAGTTTTGTCAGTCAATCAGAGGTCTATCTCTGCTGATGGAGGGGAAGCACGACCAAAAGCTGGGCGCAAGTCTGTCTTGAGGCATTTCCCCAAGATGTCGGTAACCGCCTGACGCGCAAGCGACTAGCGGTAGTTCATTCTTAATCGGTAAAACATGACGCAACCCATCTATTACGTAAATGGAGACTATCTGGCAGCCGATCGGGCTTGCCTAGTACTTAACGACTTAGGCATAGTTCGAGGGTATGGAGTCTTCGACTTTATCCGTACTTATAATGGCGTGCCATTTAAGCTGAGAGAACACGTTCAACGGCTGCAAAATTCGGCAGAGTTAATTGGCTTAAGCTTGCCGGGGTCAATCCAAGAGATAGAAGCGATCGCGCAAGAAACCCTCAATCGCAACAATTTCCCAGAGTCTAACATTCGGATTGTCGTGACGGGGGGTTATTCCCATGACTTTATTACTCCTATCGGTCAACCGAGTCTCATGGTTACTGTTACTCCAGCTTCCAAATTTCCCGTGGAGTATTATGAGCGAGGGATAAAAGTTATTACTGTACAAACCGATCGCTTTTTGCCAGGAGCCAAGTCTCTCAATTACATCTCTGCTATTATGGCGCTCCAGCAAGCCAAACGAGCGAATGCGGTTGAAGCATTATATGTCAATCAACAGGGTCATGTGTTAGAAGGAACGACTACCAATTTATTTATCGTTCGAGACTCTCAACTGATTACGCCGAAAGACAATATTCTCAAGGGGATTACCAGAGATGTTGTTTTAGAATTGGCAAGAAATCGATTTGAGATTGTGGAAAAACCCATTTGTTACAGCAAGTTGAGTAGTTGTGATGAAGCGTTTATATCAGCTACGAACAAAGAGATTATGCCGATAGTACAAGTGGATGAGTTGCAACTATCTAATGGCAAACCCGGAAAAAACACTCAAGCGATTATGGAGCTATTCCGCAACTATACAAGATTAAGAAAAGTATAAAGATCGTCGGTGGCACTGCCCATCAATGATAGATTCAGGTTCTCAAGTTCTAGGAGACATTACCATTCCTCCTAGAGTATCGGCTCAGTCAGCAAAATTATGGGTAGGGTTTCTCGCATTCGGAGGGGGAATTTACGCGTCAACCCTAGTGTTTCTGTCTGTTCTGTGTAGCAGTTTACATTCCCCGTTGGCATAGCCTGTGCGTAGCGCGTAGAGTAGGGTATGTTTCGCTCTTCAGGAGAACATGTCCTACCTAACCTTAACAAGAGCGCCCCTACAGTAGTAATACCATTTTCATTGAAAGTTGCAACAAATCGGATGACGGGGAGACGGGGAGACGGGGAGTAAAGATGTGCAGCAAGGATTTAGAAAATTGGTATAACTTTACAAAAACCGCAAGCTCAAACGTCAGTTAACCAATCTGTAATTTGTACGAACGTGGAATACACAGGAATTACTTGCCACAATTAAGTCTGCCACCTAATTATGAAGCCACCAGTCATTCTCTGTGTCGATGACCAACAGACTATCTTAGCAGGTTTGCAAATCGAGCTGGAAGCTACGGTAGGGAACGACTATCCGATCGCAATGGCTCGCAGTGGAGAAGAGGCGTTAGAGATTTTTTCGCAACTGCTAGCCAATGAGTCTGAAGTGGCGGTAGTCATCGCTGACTACATTATGCCGGGGATGAAGGGAGATGAACTGCTCCAACACATTCATGAAATTTCTCCCAAAACCATTACGATCATGCTGACTGGGCAAGCGGATTTGGCTGGCATAACCCATGCTATCAACTATGCTCAAATCTATCGCTACATTGCTAAACCTTGGCAGCCTCAAGACCTGCAATTCACAATCCGACAAGCCCTACGCAGCTATGTTCAAGATCGAGAACTGGCGCAAAAAAATGCCCAACTTCAAGCCAGCAATCAAGCGCTGGAACAAGCCAACCGCGAACAGGCTGTTTTAATTGCCCAACTCCAGGAAAATGAGAGTCGGTTGAAACAGTTTTTGGAAGCTATACCCGTAGGTATCTTAGTTGCCGATCGCGACGGTCAACCCTACTACATGAATCAAACTGGACAGCAAATGCTGGGTCGGGGAATTGTCGAAGCCTCTACCGTCGAGCAATTTAGCGATATCTATCAGGCTTGTTTGGCGGGAACGGAGCAACGGTATCCCCCAGAATTCATCCCAATTTTACGGGCATTGCAAGGAGAAAGCGTGCGGGTGAGCGATGTCGAAATCCGCCAACCTGAAAAGACGATTCCCCTAGAAGTATGGGCTAATCCGATCTACGATCGCCTTGGCAATGTCTCCTATGCCCTGTCTGCTTTCACCAATATCACAGAACGAAAACAAGTCGAGAAGATATTAACCGATTACAATCACACGTTAGAAGCACAGGTTGCCGAACGAACCGAGGCGTTACGCCAGAGCGAAGCGAGGAATCAAGCGATTGTCGCCGCGATTCCCGATCTGATGTTTCGATTGAATGGAGATGGAATTTACTTAGACTACGTCTCTCCGGGTGAAGTCCGCGACCTCGTGCCACCCAATTACAATCCAGTTGGGAAACATATCTCAGAATTTTTACCTCCAGACGTTGTCCAACGACACCTCCAACACCTGCAACACGTCTTGACTACCGGACAAAGCCAAATTTACGAGCAGCAAGTGTGGATTGACGGCAAGCTGCAAGACGAAGAAGTCCGCGTCGTTGTGAGCGGGAAAAATGAGGCGCTGTTTATGATTCGAGATATTAGCGATCGCAAACAGGCAGAAATCGCCTTACAACAAGCACTCCTAGCTGCCGAAGTCGCCAACCGAGCCAAAAGCACTTTCTTAGCCAATATGAGTCACGAACTGCGTACCCCCCTCAACGCCATTCTTGGTTTTTCCCAACTGGTACACCGCAGTTCAAACCTATCTTCAGACGATCGAGAACATCTTGGCATCATCATGCGTAGCGGCGAACACCTCCTCTCCCTGATTAACCAAGTTCTCGATCTCTCCAAAATTGAGGCAGGACGCACTACCCTGAACGAAACCAATTTCGACCTCTATTATCTGCTAGATGAGATGGAAGATATGTTCCATCTCAAGGCAATCGATAAGGGATTAAAGTTAGTGTTTGACCGCTCTAGTCACGTTCCTCAATACGTGCGAGCAGACGAGGTCAAGTTACGCCAAGTGTTGATTAACCTGCTGTCTAATGCAATTAAGTTTACGAAAGAAGGGCAAGTGTTGTTGCGGGTGAGCGCTGAGAGTAGAGATTGGAGACAAGGTTCAGATTCAGAACCACCGTCTGCCCTTTCCTCTGCCTTGCTAGAGTTTGAAATTTCCGACACCGGACTCGGTATTGCTCCCGAGGAATTGGAAACGCTGTTTGAGGCGTTTGTGCAGACCCAAACGGGCAAACAAACCCAAGAAGGAACGGGCTTAGGCTTACCGATTAGTCGCAAGTTCGTGCAACTGATGGGCGGTGACATGAGTGTTCGCTCGCAAGTGGGTAAGGGGACTACCTTCACGTTTGATATTCAAGTCAGCGCGGTTGAGGCGAAAGATATTGCACCCAAACCGCTAACACGTCGAGCCATCGCTCTAGAATCCAAACAACAAAGCTATCGGCTGCTGATCGTAGATGATAAATCGGACAATCGGCAGCTACTGGTTGAACTGCTAACTCCGCTCGGCTTTGAACTGCGTCAAGCCAGTAACGGCCAAGAAGCGATCGCGATTTGGCAGGATTGGGAACCTCACTTAATTTGGATGGATTTGCGAATGCCGGTGATGGATGGGTATGAAGCAACCCAACACATTAAATCGACTGCCCAAGGTCAAAGTCCGATTGTCATTGCTCTGACAGCGACTACCTTAGCCGAGGAGCGAGTTGCGGCGCTAGAAGCCGGTTGCGATGATTACATCTGCAAGCCCTTCCAAGAGACTGAGGTGTTTGACGCGATCGCAAAACATATTGGGGTGCGATATGTTTATGATGAACAGATTTCTTTGCAAGATTCCACGGTCTATGATGCGCTTGTCCTAAACGCTGAAGCGCTTGCCGTCTTACCTGCGGATTGGTTGGCATCCTTCCACCAAGCGACAATCGAGGGCGATCTAGATTTGATGCTCACTTTGATTGCACAAATTCACGCTCAAAACGAACGCTTAGCCAATGCCCTAGCTAATTTAGCTGATAATTTACACTTTGAAGAGTTACTCGCCTTGACCCAACCTAAAGTCTCTAGATGATCGATTAACAGTGACCATTCAACGGATCTAAATTGCATAATGGGAAAAGAATCTTTTCCCTTGTTAGAATTGCGTTTTCCTAAAAACACTTGAAGCATTTTCAGTGATAGGAAAATCTCCGTACAACTGTGTAGCTATACACAGGTATAGTTCCGTGCTTGCACGATTAAGTGATGTCATTGAGTAGCAACCTACTCCAACCGTGGACGCGATCGCGAGCCATTGATCGACAACCTCTAATTCTTCCTCCCCATACTCCCGTATCTGAAGCTACGGCTTGCATGAGCCAATGTCGAGCGAGTTGCGTGTTAATCGTGGAGCAACAGCGCTTGGTTGGCATCTTCACCGAGCGAGATGTGGTGAGAATGACGGCGACGGATATCCAGTTGGAGACTGTGGAAATTCAAAAGGTCATGACCTCCGATCCGATCGCTTTGTGTATTGACGACAACCAATGTATCGTCTCTGTCCTTTACCTCCTACGCCAGCATCAAATTCGTCACCTGCCGGTGGTTGATGAGTTAGGTCAAGTCGTTGGTGTCATCACTCAAAGCACGCTCCTCCAAGCGATCGACCCTGTAGAGATGTGCGCGACTATCGAACTCTTGCAGCGGGAGGCTCAGGAACGAACTGCCCAACTCAGTCAGCTCAACGAGCAATTGCAGCAGGAAATCGTTCAACATCAACAGCAACTACAGGTTCGCACCGTATTAGAGCAGCAACTGAGCGAACAAAATACCCAATTGCAAAAAGCGATCGCAGCCGCCGAAGCCGCCAACCTAGTCAAAAGTACTTTCCTGGCTAATATGAGCCATGAACTGAGAACGCCACTCCATGCCATTCTCGGCTTTACCCAGCTCCTCCAGGACGATACGTCCTTATCCTCGCAGCATCAGGAACATCTAAGTATCATCAGACACTCAGGCGAACATTTGTTAAATTTAATTAACAATCTTTTGGAACTGTCCAAAATGAAGGCAGATCGGCTGATTGAAAGTCAAGAGGAATTTGCTCGCTTTGCTACTCATGACCTGAATGCAACCCAACCTGAGGTGTTTGAACCCAGTTCGGAGGCTTTAGCGAAGCTAGCTGAAGGAATTGCGGCTTTACCGGCTGACTGGTTAGCTGACTTTCGCCAAGGCATTATTGAGGGAGATTTAGATTGGGTGCTGACTCTGATTGCTCAAATCCACGAGTGTAATGAGCCACTGGCTAAGGCGTTAACGTCTCTGGTGAACAAGTTTCAGTTTGAGGAATTATTAACCTTAACCCAAAAACCCTCACATTAAAACATGATTAACACCTGAGCTAATTTTTCACAATCTAGCTATAGCATCATCAATAACAGTTTCTGCGATCGCATCAGTGTGCTTAAGTTTTTTCCCTTAATACACAAGCAATGCAATTTTTGCCCCGTTTAAATAGAAATCAAACGTTATCTCACCGGTTTAAAGGCAATATTTTAGCAGTTGATGATACCCCTGTCAATTTACATCTATTAACCAAGATGCTATCCGAACAGGGGTATAAAGTGCGAATTACCCCAAACGGAAAATTGGCTTTAAAGTCCGTTTTGGTCAATCCTCCGGACTTGATTTTGTTGGACATTTTGATGCCCAAAATGGATGGCTATGAAGTCTGTCAACGATTGAAAGCGGATGAACGAACGAAAGACATTCCCGTTATCTTCATTAGTGCTTTAAGCGAAACCTTTGATAAAGTAAAAGCCTTTGAAGTGGGTGGGGTAGATTACATCACCAAGCCCTTTCAGGTCGAGGAGGTTTTGGCGCGTGTCGAGAACCAATTGCGTCTGCGATTTCAAGAAAAGCAACTGTCCGAGCAAAATGCACGGCTACAACAGGAGATAGAAGAGCGCAAACAAGCAGAATCCGCTCTTGCCGAGAGCGAACAAAAGTACCGCAATCTCGTTGAGGCTTCTCAAGACTTAATCTGGTCCACGGATGCTCAAGGGCGTTATACCTTCGTCAATGGGGCAGTTCAACAAATTTATGGCTGCAAGCCTGAAGACATGGTGGGGCGTCTGTTCCTTGATTTCGTGCCATCTAAACAGACAACGAAAGAGCGAGAGGTGTTTCAACGCCTACTGAAGGGGGCATCAGTTTTTCAGTATGAGACTACACATTTAGCACAAGACGGCAGACCCATTCAACTGATGTTTAACGCGATCGCATTGCGGGATACTGAAGGGAGGGTCATTGGTGCAACGGGAACAACGAGCGACATCACCGAGCGCAAACAACGGGAAGAGGCACTGCGCTTGATTGTCGAGGGAACAGCTTCTGCCACGGGTGATACCTTTATGCGTACCTGCGTTCGTTATCTAGCCGAGGTTTTGCAAGTTCGTTATGCGTTGATTGCCGAACGAGTGGATGATGAGTTTACCAAAGCTCGGACTTTAGCCTTTTGGACGGGTGAAACCTGGAGCGAAAATTTCGAGTACGACTTAGCCGGTACGCCCTGCGAACAAGTTCTACAGGGGAAACCATGTATCTATCAGCAAGAGGTACAAACTTTATTTCCTCACGATCCCTATTTAGTTGCCTTAGACGCTCAAAGTTATTTCGGCAGTCCTCTGATTAACTCCAATGGTCAGGTTTTAGGGTTTTTAGTCGTACTAGACGTAAAGCCCATGCCTTGCGCGCTAGACCAAGAGATGATTTTGCAAATATTTGCTGCCCGTGCCGGAGCAGAATTAGAGCGAATCCAAGCTGAGAAAGCTCTGCGGCAAAGCGAAACCCGATTTCGAGAGAAGGCAACTGAGTTAGAACTAACCTTAAGAGAGTTGAAACGCACCCAAGCTCAATTAGTTCAATCTGAAAAAATGTCGAGTTTAGGTCGCATGGTAGCGGGTGTTGCTCACGAAATCAATAACCCTGTTGGCTTTATTTTGGGCAATCTTACTCATGCCCGTCACTATCTTCAAGATTTGAACGGTTTGGTTGAACTCTATCAACAAACTTACCCCAACCCTACACCAAAAA
>DATNPC010000155.1:0-7267 GCA_036703375.1 Allocoleopsis sp. | reverse complement strand
TAGTAGGTCTTTGATGCGTTCCCACTGGTCATCCCGCAAAGCATAGCGGCGTGTCATTCTAGCACTCCTGAGATTACTCAACCTGCAAACGAGGATATCGATTTTAAACTAGATTGACATCTATTTGATGACACGCCCTAGTAAAGTCGTGGTCTTTCCTGACCCTGGCTCCCCTAAAATCAGCAGTGTTCGACCTTCACCGATCGCGTCAAAGATATCGATTACCTTAGTACCTTCGGGTAGCGGTTGAGGTGACTCGTCCCCAGTCTCCAAAATCAGATTCCACGGATTAGCAACAGCATCGGGGCGTTCCTCCAAACCCAACTCCATCAGCACCTGGTTGTACAAGGATTTTTCCAGAACACCCTTGATCCAAAAGTTCTTGACTTTAGCAAGTAAAGCCTGACGATTGCGGTATTCTTGTTGAGTTAGCGACGGCTTGAATTCATTCTTACCAGGTGGATTTGACTTTACCCGTTCCGATTCGGGCGACTCCAGTCAAGATTCACTCCTATGCACTTCTTGAGAAATCGCCTCTCGTTCTGCTTGTTTGAGTGGGATGGGTAATAGCGGAGCTGTTAAATTCTGTTGGATAAACCGCTTGACTTGGCGGTAAATTTGACTCTTTTTATCCGCCACCTTGCAGATGGAGATATGGTCAAAATCCATGGGGACGGGAATAACCCCTTTAATACCAGGGTCAGCACTGGTTTGATTTACCACTAAAATTCCCTGGGTGGGTCGCGTCTCGCAGTAAACTAGCATCGGGATTTGGCTAAACTGCTCATCATTGCGGTATAGAAGGTTAAGTTCCCGCAAGCGAGAATGGTGTGCTTCTAACTCCTCAACCGACACAGTGGTTCTGAGAATCCCACCAATATGCTTCATCCAACTCGCCATATCCGAACCCGAATGCGGCGTAGATAGGAAAACAATCCCCTTCGTCTGAGATGCGATCGCCTGCCACTTACCGAAATCCCTGGCACTCCGCAGCATCTGCTTGACCAGCAGTCCCCCCATACTGTGAGTAATGAAAATTATCGGGCGATCGCCAATCTCATAGCTATCGAGCAAATCTAAAATGTTCGTTGCCCGATCGACCAAAGGCATCGAATTGCCCTTCCATTTAAACGGTTCTACCTCATACCCCAGCGACCAAATTCCCACATCTGGGAAATCTTCCCCTAACCACGCCGGCCAAAAATTATTATCATCGTGCCGTTCCTGAGGATGCCAAGTGCCTCGTGCATGACCCCCCAATCCGTGGACAAAAATCACGTCCCCACGGCGAGAGGAGTTATCGCAACCAGCAATTTCAATTAAACTCATCGGCTACACCCTCCAGTTGCAGTGCAGTGGACTAAAAAGAATTCTTATCGCTATCCAAGGTATGCCAGAGTTCTCTTTCCGCGATCGCTAACATTGGAGAGAATGCGGACACCGAGTTGGACAGTGTTCATAGGGAAACACGGAAAATTCCCACTAATCTAACAGATGCTAGACAGAATTCGACAAGAGTACCGCCGAGAGAAAATTGCCCTATGTCCAAAATCAAAATCCTGCAAGAAGGTCAGTCCTACACCTTTCGTTCCTACTTCGAGTTACCCTACGAAGCAGATGACATATTAGCAGAGTTTAATTATTCACTTCTCAGAGCAGAGCTATCTCTACCTAAAACGACTAGACAACTCGACCGTTTTCCAGAACTAAAGCAAAGAATAAGAGCTTTCTTGCCCTTTGTGAGTCTTAGCAATGAAGCGGCTAGGAGAGAAACGCTGGTATCTCCAGTCCTACTGGAGGTAGTTGTTTATTGTCAATGTCAACTTCGGATCGAATATCCGCTAGCAGTCAATAGTTGGCTCAAGGGTAATCTTGATTATCTATTGCGAGGGACGAACAGCTTGTTAGTCATTGAAGCCAAACACGATGACCTTACCAGAGGATTTACTCAGCTAGCCGTGGAATTAATCGCCCTATCACAGGTTGAGGAACAAAATGTGTTCTATGGAGCCGTGACAATTGGTGATGTCTGGCGGTTTGGAAAGTTAGATCTTAACCAACAACAAATAGTCCAAGATTTGAACCTGTTTAAGATACCTGACGATTTAGAGAGCTTAGCCAGCGTACTAGTGGGAATTTTGGAAGGAGTAGAAGCGTAGAAGGAACGCGACGCTTTTCGTCGGTTTCCAAGAGAGGCTCGTCTCTCAGTAAGTCACTGGGAAGAAAGATTACATCACCTCATCCCTTGCACCACGTTCAATAATCTTTCGTCTCTAGGGTGGGCACTGCCGACCAGCGATAGAATCAAGTTCTCAAGTCCTACCCTTCCGCAACGCTGTGCCCTACATCCGTTCAGCTGCGATCGCGTTCGTGTTAAGATGCATGTCAATTCTGAAAATTGTGTTGGAAAGGTAGATAACAACATGGAAGCTGCACTGCTCTTAGCAAAACTGCCGGAAGCTTACTCCATCTTTGACCCCCTAGTCGATGTTCTTCCGGTTATCCCCGTCTTCTTCTTACTGCTGGCCTTCGTGTGGCAAGCTGCTGTTGGTTTTAGATAATATTGAGTTCTTCTAAATTGCAGTAAGGGCACCACCCATCAGTGAGTGCCCTTTTTCTTCGAGCGCCCTCCGCTTAAAGCGGGCAGCTTATTCGGTTTCCCTAGCTCGCTCTATCCGCGTCCGCCAATCGTCTTTTGAAAGGCTGGTCGCTCGGAAACGCGCTTGGTGTAGTCTACGACAGCTGGATATTCGCTCAAATCGAGCTTTAACATGATGGGGATGTAAGCCAAAATCGATCCAACGGCGACATCTGCCACTGTAAACTCATCTCCCAGCAGGAACGGCTGCTTCTCTAGAATTTGATTCAGCGCCGTCATCAACTTCGGCATCTCCCGTTCTCGATTGGCCTCCACAAAAATTCCTGGCCCCAGGGTGGCATTACCGAATAGAATCCACTGGTTGATTTTTGCTTGTGCTTCTGGAGAGGGTTCTAGGTTACCGTACTTTTGAGCTAAGTACAGCAGAATTGCCCCAGATTCCCAAAGCTGAAAGTCTCCATCCACAATGGCTGGAACTTTCCCGATTGGGTTAATCGCTAAGTACTCGGGTTGACGATGTTCTCCAGCCTGCATATCTAGCAGGATAAATTCGTAGGGAACTCCCAGTTCTTCTAGGTACCACTGGACAATTGATGCCCGACTGCGGGCACCACCATAAAGTTTCAGCATCCGGATACTAGTTTATAGGACTTTATGAGTATACTCGTGCTGCTTGACATCGTCTTCCCGGCGGACAACTCTCGTCTGGTTTAGCACCCGCTTGCGCTCTGTGGAGTAGTTAAAGTCATTGCGAGTTTCACCCAGAAGAATATGGGACTGTGCCTCTGGACGACTCTTGTAGGTGCGTGCTGCTGAGATTGCACGTTCGGCAAACTCATCGCAGAATTGGGCTTCGGCAGGAAGACTGGTTGGTTTCTGGAGTGTTTCTCCCACTAGCAACTCACCCAGAGTGATGCCACAAGCCAATGAATAAGAAGTAGGAGTTCCTTTGAGCAGGGCTTCTAGGGCAGCTGAAGGAATGGGTTCGATCACTTTAACTTCATGAACTTCACCATCTTCTTTCAAAAAACAGGTGGCTAAACCAATCACCAGGTAACTATCAGCTGAGACATCGGGAGCATCATTTAAAGTCGTTGCAACTGCCATAAGACATATTCGGTGGTAAGGAGCAAAAAACCAAGACGTATCAATCGCTTCGGTTGCATTCTACCAAACAAGGGGAGTTTCAATCAGGAACCTGTTATCTCCCGAGCAGTGACATTCCTTGCCGTCTGAGTATTAATTCCTAGGACATTTAAGACCCGATCGATCGCATGACTGAGTGAGGAATTAAGAATAGGGATTGAGGCTTCATCACTCGATTGCTTGTGCCGATTTTTCAATCCTCACACACTGACGCTGAGGTCAAAACCACACACATGGGGGATGTAATCTCCCCCGATCGCGAGATAACTTTCAGGAAATAGGCAAAGTAGTGCTGTAGAGATCGTAAGGAACGTCCGAAACTTGAAGGACAGTCTGGGTGGTTTTGTTTGGAGTATCGAAGACGAATTTGCAAGTGACACAGCAAAACCACTAGCAGGGTGCTGCAAGCCATAACGTTGATTTTAGACAGGCCGCAGGTACTTTTGAGGTAGAGATATGAACGCTCATGCTTTTGTAAATTGGCAAGACCAGAATAGAAAGTGGTTCCCAATGCCTCGGAAAGAGGGTAAGCGTTTAGCTCCAGTCAAATTGATACCGAGAAACAATCCCAGACAGTCAGAGCGAAGCCTACGCGCCTCAGCACACAGGAAAGCAAAGCAGGGAGACTATACAGCGGCGATCGCATTATTTGATCAGTTGATTCGCCGTAACCCTATTAGCGCGGTTGACTACAATAACCGGGGATTAATTCACTTCCAAAGCGGTCAACACGAAAAAGCGATCGCGGATTACAACAAAGCAATACAGCTCAATCCTGACTTGGACAGCGCTTATAATAATCGCGCTAATTACTATGCTGCTAACGGACAGTTAGCCGAAGCGCTTACCGACTACGAGCTGGCTCTTGACCTCAATCCCGGCAATATCCGTACCTGGATTAATCAAGCGATTACGTTCCGCGAATTAGGGCTGTACGACTTAGCCCTAGAAAACTTTGACATGGCGTTAATTTTAGGCTGCTTAGAAGAGCATATCTACGCGGAGCGAGGCCGCACCTATCATCTGCGCGGCGACTGGAACTGCGCGATGTCTGACTATCAACGCGCCCTCGCTCAGTTAACGCGCTCGGGTGCTTCTAGTCGTCTGCATCAAAAAGTGAAGGGGTGGATGAACCAACTTTTAGAACCCCTGAGTGCTTGAAGGGTCACAGGTTCGCGAGTTAGCAAGAAGTGATGAATTATAAATTATAAAAAGCGACCTAATTTCATAATTCATCCTTCACCCTTCAACCATCAAACCTTAGTTGTCATCCTTGGCACCCAGATCTTGCAAGACGATTTTACGCTGATTTGGGTCGATTCGAGGGCTTTGCTCTTGCATGATGCTTTTAGCTTGGCTGGGATCGAACGAGCGGCTGAAGTCAGCTTGTAATCGATCGACTCGTTCTTGAGTTCGCTTGACTTCCGATCGCACTTCTCGCAATTTGCCTTGCTGTGACAGGTGATAGGGCAATAACTGGATCAATCCGGCGATTGCGGCAGCAGAAACCACCAGATTGACAACCAACTTCGCTGTTGTTTCACCTACAACTGCATGGTAGGAGTGACGCCGCTGAGGGCGATATGTCCGAGGCACCGTCCGACGGTGTTCTAACGGTTGCCGAGTTGGTGTTGGATGTTGGATTGCGTTCATGGTGTAAGAATACTGTGCCAGCGCGCCAGCGCCGATAATTTTTTGGATAATCTTTAGAGCTTGACCATGCACACCTGATGTGATATGGCGGCTTCGTATTCGACGAAAATCCAGTCAATAGATAGAGAGCCTATCTAAGGCAGTAGCATGCCGATGTTATCAGATAATTTACAGCGTATTGCCGCGATTATCCGGAAAACTGAAGCGGCTGCTTTGGGACGAGAGGCATGACTTATTGATGATTTTTCAGTTTTAACCGATTTCACGCAAGAAACCTACAACTGAAACTGATGCATAGCCTCGCGCGCGCCTAGAGATAGGCTCTCTGTCGCTGCTCTAGATTGAACCTACTTGTACAGTTCCGTCGCTAGCCGGAAGGCTAGGATGCCGGGAAGCAAGGCGATGACTAAAGCGACGAAAACTTGGGTATCTGATAAGGACATGGTTAAAACGTCTCCTTGTGTCTAGGTAATCACCCATTAATTTGCGCCAAAATTGACTCTTGGCGAAATATCTTGTTACAAGATGCAACATTAACGATCGGTGATTAAAGCAGTTTTGTCCAGTGGGGAGCACTCACCTTTCGGCAGAAATCGCTGATGAGAGGTTAAGCTTGGTTAATGTAGGTCTAATTTTTGGGCATCTTAACAGTTTGCGCCCGCTAACACCAGTAAAGGCTCACAACTTTCAGTTTTAATTAATTTTTAATGCTAGACCAAATTTTCAACTCCCCTTTCGACCTAGGAATTGAAGCTCCAGTGGTGCTGCTGATTCTAGTTGCACTCGAAGCAGTGCTATCTGCTGATAATGCGATCGCTCTAGCCGCGATCGCGGCAGGCTTGGAAGGTAGCGATCTCCAGCGCCGTGCGCTGAACTTCGGCTTAGTGGCTGCCTATGTTTTGCGGATTACCCTGATTCTTACCGCGACTTGGGTGGTGCAGTTCTGGCAATTTGAACTACTGGGCGCAGCTTATTTGCTGTGGTTGGTCTTCGAGCACTTCACATCTGAGGAGGATGAAGAACATCACCATCACGGCCCTCGGTTTACGTCCCTTTGGCAAGCCATTCCGATCATTGCCGTAACTGATTTAGCGTTCTCTCTAGATAGCGTAACCACCGCGATCGCAATCTCCGATCAAATCTGGCTCGTCCTCGCGGGTGGAACGATTGGTGTCATTACCCTACGCTTTATGGCAGGGCTATTTATCCGCTGGTTGAAAGAATATGCTTATCTTGAGGATGCAGGCTACACGACAGTTGGGTTAGTTGGCTTGCGCCTTTTAGTCCGAGCGATTAGACCAGAATTAGTCCCGCCTGAATGGTTGATGATTTCTGCCATTGCCTTAGTGTTTGTTTGGGGATTCTCCAAGCGTACCGAAGCTGAAGCAACACCCGAAGATCGAGCGATCGAGTTACCGCCACCAGATCAAGCAAAGGAAGTTGAAGAGGTCGGCGAACTGAGATAAATACTGGCAAATTCAGAGGGGATGAAAACTTGTGCGGGTAGGGGTAACTCCAGGGAAATTCCCCCTACCCTTCATACACCAATGGTCTAAGACAAGAAGGCAGAAGGCTTACTGCTGACACAGGAAGCTTGTTAACCGTTTTCAACTGGATAGTTATTTGAGCCACGCTGCACTAGCCTCTTGAACCAGCAATCCCCATCATCTTTTACAGCGAGCAGTTACCAGTGGCCAGTGAGCAGTGAGCAGTTACCAGTGGCCAGTGGCCAGTGAGCAGTTACCACTAGCCAGTGACCAGTATGAGAGTGGGAGGAAGGAAACCCCCATCGACGATGGTAGGTTTCACGAGGGGTCTCGTATCCGGTGTGTGAAACCTGGTCACTGTTCACTGTTCACTGTTCACTGT
>DATNPC010000154.1:0-4843 GCA_036703375.1 Allocoleopsis sp. | reverse complement strand
CAAAAACTTGTTGTTGTTCCAAAACTTGTGAGACAACCCGCCCATTCAGAGCGGTTTCAACCGTTTCTGCTAAGTCTCCCACTCTTAACCCATAACGAGCAGCGGCAGTGCGATCGAATTGAATTTGGACTTGTTTGATTGGGACTTGGGGTTCTAATTGCAAGTCTACAATTCCGGGAATGTTGCTTATGGCTGATTCGACTTGTTTCCCTATCGTGCGAAGCTGTTCTAAGTCGGAACCGAAGATTTTAACCGCGATCGCACTTCTCACCCCAGATAGCACCTCGTCCATCCGGTGGGAGATAAAACCGCCAATATTCGCCGCCACACCAGGTAATTTGGCGAATTCCTGGCGCAGCGTCTCAATACTTGCTTTGCGGTTTTTTAGCCCCTCCTCACTCAGTTCCACATCCAGTTCCCCAAAATTGACACCGCCGACATCGCTATCTCCCGGTGCCCGTCCCGATCGCAATTGAAGTGCTGAAAACCGCTTATCATTTTTGAGGGCATCTTGAATCGCCAGATCGGCGGTATTCGTCGCTTCCAGAGATTCACCAGGGTAGAGATTGGTGGCGATAACAAGCGATCGCTCCTGAAACTCTGGCAAAAATACCCGTCCCAATGACGGCAAAATCAGTACTGAAGCCACAAAGCTAGCTGCCGCCACTACCAAAACAATCTGAGGGAGACGGATGGAAAACATCAAAGCCGGACGATACACGCGATGAGACAATCGCGCCAGCCAAGTTTCATCATCGGGTAAACGACGATTCATCAGCAGCAGCGCACACAATGCTGGAGTTAGCGTTAGTGCTACCAAAGTTGAAGCAATAATGGATAGCAAATAGGACACACCCATCGGTGTAAAAATGCGACCTTCGACACCAGAAAGGGCAAAAATTGGTGCAAATACCACAGCGATAATGACTGTTGAAAACAATACGCTGACTCGCACTTCCACCGAACCATTAAACACTACTTGCAACGGCGGCACAGGCGTTCCGGCTAACTGGTTTTCTCGCAAGCGGCGGTAGACGTTTTCCATATCAACAATGGCATCATCGACCACCGAACCAATCGCAACAGCCAAGCCTCCCAGCGTCATTGTATTGATGCCTTGCCCCGTCCAATCTAGAATCATCATTCCCAACAGTAAAGACAAGGGAAGGGCGCTAAGACTGATAATGACCGTGCGCCAATTCATCAGAAACAAAATGAGGACGACGGAGACGATAATAATGCCATCGCGCAAGGCATCCTCAACGTTTTTCAGCGATGCTTCGATAAAATCTTCTTGACGGAACGTAACCGTCACTTTCACATCTTTGGGCAAGCTGGCTTTAATTTCTTCCATCGCCGCTTCAACAGCACGGGTTACTTCCGGGGTATCGGCTTGCGGCTGTTTGTTAACGATGAGGACAATTGCTTTCTTGCCGTTGAATGTAGCATCACCGCGTTTGAGTTCAGCACCAATTTTCACGTCAGCGACCTGACTCAAAAGCACTGGCGTACCCTTGACCGATTTAACGACGGACTGCTGCAACTGATCGATGGATTCAATCCGCCCCACTTCCCGAACTAACATTTCCTGGTCTGGGTTGATTAAAAAACCACCAGGCGCGTTGACGTTGGCTTTTTCGGCCGCTTCAGCAACATCCTGCAATGAAACATTCAATGCTTTCAATTTGTCTGGATCGACCAGTACTTGATACTGGCGTACATCTCCGCCAAAGATGACGATTTGAGTTACGCCAGGAACAGCTAAAAGGCGGTTTTTGACTTGCCAATCGACCAGGCGTCGCACCTCCATGAGGGGAGTGGTTTCGGAGGTAAAGGCATATTTAATAACAGCTCCTAAAGGAGAGCTAACCGGTGAAATTTGTGGCGCTTCTACCCCTTTTGGGAGCTGACTTTGCGCTTGTTGCAATCGCTCTGTGACGAGTTGACGGGCGCGATAAATTTCCGTGTCCCAACCAAAGATGACTTTGACGACAGAGATACCTACCGCAGAGGAGGAGCGTACCGTTTCTACTCCGGGAGTGCCGTTAATCGCACTTTCGATGGGACGGGTAACGAGGGATTCGACTTCCTCTGGCGCGAGTCCCGGTGCTTCGGTTTGAATTTCCACTTGCGGCGGGGCAAAGGCGGGAAAAACGTCCAGTGGCATTTGAGTCAGGACGCGAATTCCCCATAGGGTAATGATAATGGAGGCGATGACTACCAGCCATCGTTGCGCGATCGACCACTTGACAATGGAATTGAGCATTTTTAGATCTGGCACAAAAATGGCTGGTTGACTGCATTGAGCCTACATCAGCCACTTCAATCAATTTCACATATGCCGATGAAATCCGGATGAAATTCTACTGCCTGATGACTATCCCTTCGCTGACCAACTACTCTGGCAGGCACACCAACTGCAACCGAGTAAGGAGGAATATCTTTGGTAACGACGGCTCCAGCTCCAATGACACTGCCCTGACCAATGGTAACTCCATCTAGAACTGTCACCCCATATCCCAACCAGCAATCATCCCCAATCGAGACTCCTTTCCCGGTAGACTCTTGGAGATTGATTTTCCGTGTAGGGTCGGCAAAGTGGCGATTATGGGAAATGATTGCTGAACGCGGTCCAATCAGACAGTCTTGACCAATTTTGATGTGACCGAAACCATTAATCCAAACGTCAGCGTTAATAAATGTACGGTCACCAATCTCGATATTAGAGTTGTCAAGCTCTACGATTACAACACCACGCTCAAGGACGGCTTGAGAGCCTATATAAACCTTGTTGTTCTGACCTTGGGCGTCTATACGGACATTACGGGCAATCCGAACAGAATCGGCTAGTTCAATATTAGAAGTACCGTAAAATTCTACGCCATTTTCAATACAGACAGAGCTACCTATTCGTGCAAAAATAGCACGGTAGAACAACCTTCGTAGCACAACTCCTAGCGCTATCCTTGGCACCCATCCGACTAATTTTGTTACCAAAAGTTCTTTCAGGCGCAACCAACGTGAAAGAGTCAATTGAGAGCCTTGAACATCCTGTAACGGAGTGGTTGTGCTTTCAAAGTCAAGAGCCGTTTTGAACATCGAATTGTCTCTCAATAGAGTATTGAACTGAGGAAACGCTCGCAGAGCGCTCTGATGTACAGTCTTCAATTCAGTTGTGTCACAGAGAAATGAAATTAGGATGAAATCCTCTTCCCTTGAGATAAAATTTGTTCATTCCTGATACAATCAATAGAAGCAACAAAGAGTGAATCGTCTCAGAGCTAACATCCGCGAGCAGGCTGACGAACCCTAGTATCCAAACATTACGTGGAATGCTCTTTCGATATGATTGCATCTCAAAAAACTGACAGCTTGCGCGAAATTAAGCTTGAACGTTAATCATTCCCATCATTCCTAAATCTTCGTGGTCGAGAATATGACAGTGATAAACTGTTTTGCCAGGAAAATCTCGGAACGCAATACGAATGCGAACCGTTTCACCTCCACGCACCAAAACTGTATCTTGCCAAATACGGTAAGGTTCAGGCTGACCATTGCGTGATATGACTTGAAAGGGATGAATATGCAGGTGGAAGGGGTGATCCATGCGGTCTGGATCGACATTAACTAACTCCCAATCTTCGATCGCATTCAGCCGAACTTGAGTATCGACTCGCTGAGGGTCAAATGCTTTTCCATTAAACGTGAACACCATCCCCATACCGGGAGACATTGCCATCGACAATTCAATCCGTCTGACTGTCTTTGCTTCTGGTAGCGCTTCCACTGAAATCAGTTGTTTGGGTAAGGAAAGGGGAGAGACAGAATCTTGATAAGTAAGAGTTGCCAAAACTTGAGGCGTTGTCTGGGACGTTCCTCCCATCATGCCCATGCCACCGCCCATCTGATGACCGCCTCCCATCATACCCATACCACCGCCCATGCTATGACCGCCCCCCATCATACCCATGCCACCTCGGTTGTAAGGCAAATTTAACAAGCGGTATGATTTGGGTTCTCTGTCCCCGCGCACCAGTACTTCTGCTCGTTCTCCAGGCGCAAGCAGCAATTCTTGTAGGTCTACAGGTGCAGCTAAAGCGCCCCCATTTTTCGCGATGAGGTACAGAGGATGATTTTCCAGGGCGAATCGGTAGAACCGAGAAGGAGAAGCATTGAGGAGTCGCAGACGCAGCAAGCCTCCAGCAGCGATCGCTAAACTGGGGTTAACTTGACCATTAACCGTCAGCAGTTGCCCCTCTCGCCCCATCATCATTGCCATATGATCTGGAGATGGGATGCGCCCGTTTGCATCTAGCGCAAAATCTTGTAAGACTAAAAATTCCTCGTGTGCCGCTTGGATTTCAGGAATCTCATCCAACTCCCCTCGAACCACCAATAAACCAGCCAAACCCCCAAATACCTGTTCGGCAACCAAACCGTGATGGTGGGGATGATACCAGAATGTACCAGAGCGATGATTTTGAGGAAGAGTGAATTCGTAAGTCAAACGTTCTCCAGGCGGAACATGAAGGAAAATATTGTCCGCCTTGCCAGTAGGAGAAACATGCAATCCGTGATAGTGCAGGTTAGTGGGCTGAGAGAGATTGTTGGTGAAATGAAGGCGGACAGTATCTCCCGGTTTAACTTCCAAGCGAGGTGCTGGTACTTGTTCGTTATAGCTGAGAAAATAGGCTTGTCTGCCTCCGATTTCGATCGAGCGAGAACTGGCTTCTAGGTCAAGCTCTAGTAAACCGTTAGAACTTTTGTGGAGCTTGGAGAGCGAGCGTTTGGCACTGATAGAAGTTTTATTGTTTTTTGCAATTGCCCAGCTAGCGACTGAGGC
>DATNPC010000153.1:0-2613 GCA_036703375.1 Allocoleopsis sp. | reverse complement strand
GTTTTGGTTATTTGGACACCAGCTCTGGGGTTTGATTGTCGGGGTCATCCTCTTGGACTTGGGTGTGCAAGCTACTCTTGTGTCTAACCAGACACGCATCTATAGCCTGCCATCAGAAATCCACAATCGCCTGAACGCGGTTTACATCATGTCCTATTTTGCAGGTGGAGCTATAGGGTCTTTTTTCGGTGCCTATGGCTGGAGTATCTGGCAATGGCATGGAGTTTGCGCTGTCGGATTATTGATGCTGGTTGTGGCGATCGCTATTTTCGCGTGGAGGGCATAAGCCTCGACTTTCACTTCTCTTGCCAAAGTAACGTGTATCGAGTTCTCCACAACTCCTGTTCCTCTCTGTAAAAAGCACGGGAGATGTCAAAGATGAAAAGCTTAAGTTCGTCCTTAACTCCCTAATCTTCCCTAGACACAACTCTCCTGAATTGAAAAACTGAACGGCAACAGACCTCAGTTGATTAGGAATAGAGACCAACGTGACAAATACAGTGCTAGTAGAGATAGTTCTGTTTACCGTGGTGTTGTGACTAAAAGAGACACTAAGGAGTCTGTGGTTGTCAAGGGAACTGTACCGAGATCCCTAAAGCTTCAGTTTAAGGTTCTCTGCGTACAGAAAGAGTTGGAGATGAGTGAGGTTCTGGAGGATCTGATCGAGAGATGGATACAAGCAGATGCGCCTGTGCCTGAATCCCCCGCCGATGTGTCTGACGAAGATTATGAAGATGTTAAGGGATACGTTCCAAAATCTCTAAAGCTTCAGTTCAAAGTCCTCTGCACACAGAAACGAGTCAAGATGCGTTATGTTCTGTATCAACTCATCAATGAATGGGTGCAGATAGATTAGTAGCCTACCTACCACACGACGCGAAGCCAAGCTGATGGTATCGCTGGTGACAGAGGGTACAGGGGCCGAATAGAGGGGACAAAAGTTATCGTCTGTGTCCTTTGAGAGGGCGGAATATGGGGTACTCATAACATCCTCAGAGAATTTTTGTAATTTTAAGTACTTACAGCCTCAGGGACTTTTTGTAATATACTGCCAGCCGTAACTAGCTGTGGTTCCGGAGCTACTGATGTTACCGCTCTTATAGCGGTGCTTGTGAGGAGGAGCTTGGTAATAAGGCATTGGGCACTCTTTGAAAAGACCCCGGACTTTAACACATTCCCAAAATGAATCTGCACAAGCCAAGACGCAAGCGCGGGATTATCCTCACCCCTGAAGGATGGCAAAAACTTCAGGAGGCAAGACTCAGGTCAGAGTTTGAGGAAAATTCTGCAAACAAGTATACCCTTGAAGAATTAAGTGAACGCACTGGACTAGATCCTAGTACAGTAGTGAGAGTATCAGCTTGCAAAGAAGGGGTTGACAAACAAACACTTGAGCGTTTTTTTAGAGCTTTTAATTTAGAACTGGATAAAAGTTACTATTCAAGCTCATACCCTAACCCGGCGAAGCATCAAGATTGGGGAGAAGCGATTTGTGTTTCAGTGTTTTATGGACGTAAAGAAGAACTTGCTACGTTAGAGCAATGGATTGTCAGCGATCGCTGCCGATTAGTGGCGCTTTTGGGAATGGGAGGAATTGGTAAAACTTCTTTGTCTGTAAAGCTCGCAGAACAAATTCAAGATAAATTTGAGTACGTCATCTGGCGAAGTCTTCGAGACGCTCCGCCCATTAAAACCATTCTAGCCAACCTGACCCAATTCCTGTCCAATGAGCAGGTTCCAGAAACTGACTTATTAGAAAGCGTAGGTAACAAAGTATCGCGACTGATTGATTATCTACGAAAACATCGCTGTTTGCTGATATTAGATAATGTAGAGTCGATTCTGTGCAGTGGTAGTCGAGCGGGACAATATCTAGAGGGATATGAGGGGTATGGTGAGTTCCTTCATAGGGTGGGAGAAGCAACTCACCAAAGCTGCTTGGTGCTAACGACGCGAGAAAAGCCTAAAGAAGTAGCATCACTAGAAGGAAAAGCACTACCCGTTCGCTCATTACGACTAAGTGGTTTGAAGGAGATAGAAGGGCAAGAAATCTTTAAAATAAAAGGAATTTCTGGAGCAGAAGACGAATTGAGAACACTGGTTCAGCACTATGCAGGTAACGCATTAGCTTTGAAGGTAGTTGCTACGACCATTCTTGATTTATTTGATGGTAATAGTTCTGAATTTTTGAAACAAGACACAACGGTTTTTGGCGACATTCGCGATCTTTTAAATCAGCAGTTTGAACGCTTGTCAGATTTAGAAAAGGAGATAATGTACTGCGTCGCGATTAATCGGGAGCCGATTTCGCTCCCTGAATTGCGAGAGGACATTGTATCCCCAATCCCACAACCCAAATTACTGGAAGCTCTGGAATCCCTCTTGAGGCGATGTCTAATTGACAAGGCTACACCTACACTAGTTGAAAAAAATGCAGCACTCTTTGCACTACAACCTGTAGTAATGGAGTATGTGATTGAGCGATTGATAGAGCAAGTTTGCGAAGAGATTGCCACTCAGAAACTTGTGCTTTTCAGGTGCCATGCTCTGCTCAAGGCTCAAGGGAAAGATTACGTTAGAGACACTCAAATTCGCCTCATCCTCCAACCCGTT
>DATNPC010000152.1:0-2498 GCA_036703375.1 Allocoleopsis sp. | reverse complement strand
TTTAAAGAAGTCCAAGATTTTTTCAGGAGATATAAACCAATCCTGCTGGAAAAATACAAGTGGTTGAGTGAATTGGGGATTTTTGGCTCTTATGTGAGAGGAGAGCAAAATGAGGAAAGTGATGTTGATGTGTTAGTGGATTATACGGAAGCGCCTGACTTGATTGAGTTAATTGATTTAGAAAACTATCTCAGCGACAATCTGGGCATGAAAGTTGATGTGGTGACGAAAAATGGATTGAAGCCCAGATTGAAAGAGCGAATTTTGTCGGAAGTCGTTTATGTATGACGAAACGAGAGTTAGACGATTTCCTTCAGGATATTTTGGAGGCAGTTGGAGCGGTTGAACGATTCTTAGCTGGGGTAAGCTTTGAGGAGTTTGCCCAAAATGAAGAGAAGATTTTTGCTGTCGAGAAGGCGATGGAGATTATTGGGGAAGCGGTTAAGAATCTTCCCGATTCTCTGAGAAGTCAGTATCCTGAGATTCCTTGGAAGAATATCGCGGGGATGCGAGATAAGTTAGTGCATGAGTATTGGGGTCTGGTTGACTGACAAAACTCAACAAGCATAATCAAAGGAGCGTACTTGAAACTCCAAAGTATAGAGCCTTTGCTGATGCTGTTTGCGAGAAGCGATAGCCGGAGAGGGGTCACAATTGCCAGTTAAACAAAAAGTCTTAAACAACGGCCAGCCTCTAGCTAAAGCCGTTTTTACCCAATTCCAACCAATACGCAGATAGCTATTGCCTCGTTCCCAATGAGGGTCAACCCAGCGGCGCTTGCCCTGCGCCACTACGGCTGTACCTTGTAACGTTAAGTACACAGTAGCAATCGCTAACACTAAACACAGACGGGATAGAGCAGGGGCGCAACGAATCATGGAGCGTTCTAACTCAAAGCCATTGGACTTGTCATCCAGGAAGTTTTCTTCAATATCGAAACGCATACCATACTCTCGGAAAGTTTGCAGAGTGACGGCTTCAGTGCTGAGGATATACCATCGCTCTCCCTTGGTACACTCGCGTCCCAAAGCCAAACAGGCTCCTGTCATTGGGTCAGTTTTGCACACACGCAGATTTTGCAGCAGCAAAGCTTCCCCCCATCCCAAGTGAAAATTACTCACTTGAGTCCAACCTTTACGGGGTTGCCACAGCCAGAAATTACTCTTGACTCGAATGCGATAGTGCCAAGTGAGCTGCTGACGGACATAGTTCATCAGCTGAGTATCGACAAAACCTCGGTCAGCCAGAAGCACGACTTTGACGCCTTCTGGCATCAGCCGCGAAATGCGACGAAGCAAGTCTCGATAATGATGGAAAGCAACACTACTGCTATTATGCTTAATTACCCGCCAACCCACAGGCACTGCACGACCGCGATGGACAACGCTAACCCGGATAATGCAATATTGATTCCACAAGGTAGTGGTGTCTAGACTCAGATACAAAACTGCTTCCTGCCATTGAGCTAAGACACCTTGAATCAAAGGGCTATAGAGGCGTTGCACGTTAATCCGAGGATTGTAGAGCCACCGTTGAAAACGGCGCTGTGTACTTTGAGCCAATCTGGCTCTTGATTGCACCGACATAATCCATCGGGTCAGGTTGACACTACCTTCACTAATCAGTCCCACGACCATCCAAGCCAGAACATACAGATGTCGAACATCTGCCCATTGCTGAGATTGACCCAGAAAGACTACCAGAGCATCATAAAGACGGTACGCTTTTTTCATCAGATAGAGCCGATTGGTGGGTTGGAGAAAGGTTCGCGACCATAAATCGCGAACTAAACTCAAACTGTATTATCTTATTAGGAGCGCAACCGCTGTGCCAGCCCCTACTCCCAATCACAAACAACAGGAAACAGCCGACCGAGCCGAGCGCATACAGGCAGCCATTACTACTCTCGAATCTCAAATTCGCCAAATTATGCAAGAGGGGGAAGTCGCTCCCAAGGGATGTTATGTGGCTCGTTACCAAGCACGAGGACAACGAGGAGCTTACTGGTACTACAAGTTACAGGCGACCCAGCCGATTTTCCCCACTAAAGATAAGCCTTCTCGATATAAACATCTAGGAAAAGCTGGCAGTTGTGCTCACGTTGATAGCGTCCTTCAGGTAGCTAGAAGAGTCCAAATTGATGAGTTGCAAAGGGCAATTGACTCTCTCAAACAAAGTTGGGCAGACTTATATTCTACGAAGGAAGATTCTGGTCAATCGGCACAGCGTGAGTAACAACGAGAGGGAGGTGGGAATGTTGTTCGCGCTATGATGTCGCGAACAATCCCCGTTTGCATCAGGGGGTGTTTATCGTCTGTATTCCTTATTGGCATTGAGCTTGCGCCTTCTGCTTCCCACTTCTAAGAAACAGAATCAGCCCCAGATAGCTGAGTAACCAGCTCAAAGCCTAAGCAATGAGCTGTTCTCTGAAGGTTTTGCACCAAGCGCTGCTGATATTTCTGCTCGTAGGCATCAACACCTAAATCAACAAAATCTCC
>DATNPC010000151.1:0-6995 GCA_036703375.1 Allocoleopsis sp. | reverse complement strand
GAAGCCAAATAAACATTGAAAAGCAGCTAACTAAAATCTTAACAATGCTGCGAGAAACATCACCGCTAGAACCAGGTTATACGGCTGGAAATATTCTCAATCTGCTTTGTCAGCTAAAGGCTGATTTAAGTAGTCATGATTTTTCTTTTCTGACTGTTTGGCAAGCCGATCTACGGGGTGTGAATTTGCGTCATGTCAATTTCACCCACGCCAATCTAGCCAAGTCGGTTTTTACTAAGACTTTCAGTAGCATTTATTCGGTGGCATTTAGCCCAGATGGAAAAGTTTTGGCGACGAGTGATACTAATGGTGAAATTTGCTTGTGGCAAGTTGCGGATGGGAAACAACTTCTGACCTTTACAGGACACGCTGGTTGGGTTCGCTCGATCACCTTCAGCCCAGATGGTAGTACCCTTGGGAGCGGCAGTACCGACCAAACAGTGAAGCTATGGGAGGTTAGCACGGGTCAATGCCTTAAAACTTTGCAAGGACATACCGCTTGGGTTCGAGCCGTTGCCTTCAGTCCAGATGGTCACACCCTCGCTAGTAGTGGTGATGACCAAACGGTAAGGCTATGGGATGCCAACACAGGTCAATGCCTTAAAACTTTACAAGGGCATACAAATTGGGTATGGTCGGTTGCCTTCAGTCCGGATGGTCAAACCCTCGCTAGTAGTGGTGATGACCAAACGGTAAGGCTATGGGATGCCGACACAGGTCAATGCCTTAAAACTTTACAAGGGCATACAAATTGGGTATGGTCGGTTGCTTTCAGTCCTCAAGGTACGACGCTTGCCAGTGGCAGCAATGACCAAACAGTGAAGCTATGGGATGTCAGCACAGGTCAATGCCTTAAAACTTTGCAAGGACATACAAATTGGGTTCGAGCCGTTGCCTTCAATCCAGATGGTCAAACCCTGGCTAGTAGTGGTGATGACCGAACAGTGAGGTTATGGGATGTCAGCACAGGTCAATGCCTTAAAACTTTACAAGGACATACAAATTGGGTATTGTCAATTGCCTTCAGTCCAGATGGTCACACCCTGGCTAGTGGCTGTGATGATCAAACGGTGAATTTATGGGATATTAGCACTGGTCGATGCCTCAGAGCCTTACAGGGATATAGCAATGAGGTATGGGCAGTTGCCTTCAGTCCAGATGGTCAAACCTTGGCTAGTGGATGCGATGACCAAACAGTGAGGCTATGGAATGTCAGCACTGGCCAATGCCACAAAACTTTGCGGGGACACACTCATCGGGTCCGAACAACTACCTTCAGTCCGGATGGTCGAACCTTCGCCAGTAGCTGCGAAGACGGAACGGTGAATTTGTGGAATGTCAGCACTGGCCAATGCCACAAAACTTTGCGGGGACATACCAAATGGGTACGCTCAGTTAACTTTAGTCCGGATGGTCACACGCTTGCCAGCGGTAGTGATGATCAAACAGTAAAGCTATGGAATGTTAGTACTGGCCGAGTCTTGAGAACCTTGGGACATAGTGATGGGGTATGGTCAGTTGCCTTCAGCCCTCAAGGTACAATGCTTGCCAGCGGCTGTAATGATGAAACGGTGAAGCTATGGGATGTCAGCACAGGTCAATGTCGCAAAACTTTGCAGGGACATACAAGTTGGGTAATGTCAGTTGCCTTCAGTCCGGATGGTCAAACCCTGGCAAGTAGTGGTGTAGACAAAACGGTAAGGCTATGGGATGTCAGTACCGATCAATGCCTTAAAACTTTTCAAGGACATACAAATTGGGTAGTTTCAGTTGTCTTCAGTCCAGATGGCAAAACCTTGGCCAGTGCCAGTATTGACCACACAGTAAAACTCTGGGATGTCAGCACCGGTCAATGCCTTAAAACTCTGCAAGGACATACCCATTGGATACGGTCAGTTACTTTCAGTCCGGATGGTCAAACTTTGGCCAGTGGCGGTGCAGATGAAACAGTTAAGCTTTGGGATGTAAAGACGGGTGAGTGCCTAAAAACTCTCTTGAACGAAAGACCCTACCAGGGCATGAATATTACTGGTGTTACAGGTTTAACTGAAGCGACTATTGCTTCTCTAAAATCTCTAGGGGCAATTGAGGATAAAAACGACGAGGGAAGTGGCTTGCACAATCCAAGGATGATTTAATCGGGAAGATCGTTTCCCAAAGAAGTGCTGGACGTATGCATCAAGGCTCCTAGATTTACCTATCTGGGCATCTACCTTGTAAACTAAACACGTTTTGAACCGATTAGAGCCTCCCCTAGGGTGTTCTGACGGTGACCGATCGCTACCATTCGCATACGGACGGGGGGAGCGATCGTAAAGCCACGGCGTACAGGCTTTACTGGACGGCGATCGGCAAGTGCCAGTTGCTTTTCGCGCATAATCGTAGCCAGAACTAATTTCATTTCAAACTGTGCAAAGGCCATCCCAATACAGGAACGGTTGCCGCCTCCAAAGGGCAGATACTCGTATGGTGAAAATTGACGTTCCAGAAAACGCTCGGGCTTAAAACGTTTGGGATCGGGGTATAGATCCTCCCGCTGGTGGGTCAAATAAATACAGGGAAGCAGCACCGTACCGGGTTCAAACTGATAGCCCATCAGCTGGAGCGGCGCTTTCACAATCCGAGCTAAGGTCACCAAAGAAATCGGATAGATTCGCAGTGTTTCTTGACAGATCGCAGTGAGATAGGGAAGTCGGGCAATGGCACTCGGGTCAAAGGCGTGACCAAGGGTGTCGAGTTCCTCTAGAAGCCTAGAACGGACTTCCGGTAAATGGTTAATCCAGTATAATGCCCATGCCAAGGCGGTCGTAGTGGTCTCATGACCCGAAAACAGCAGTGTCAGCAGCTCATCGCGTAACTCCACATCCGTCAAAGGCTTCCCCGTTTCGTCGCGAGCAGACATTAGCAAGGTGAGGATGTCTGTTCGCGATGAGTCTGGTTGCTCCCGGCGCTGCTGAATCTCGGCGTAGATAAGTTCGTTAATTTGCTGCTGTTGTCTAAGGAAGCGTCCCCACGGACTCCAGGAGCCTAAATCCCGTCGGAGTGAGCGAAAAAAGAGCAAACTGGAACTTAAGGGGGAGCCAATAGAGTCCAGCAGCGAACTGAGGAGTTGCCTCAATTGCTCACAACGCTGTCCCTCATGCAGGCCAAAAACAGCGTGTAAGATTACTCGCAAGGAGATCTCTTGCATGGATGAACGGACACAGAAAGGCTCACCAAGCGTCCACTGACTCATCACTTGCTCGGTGATATCACATATGAGCTTGCCGTAAACCCGCATACGTTCCCCATGAAAGGGAGGTGTCAACAGCCGTCGCTGGCGTTGATGGCGATCGCCGTCTAGCAATACCAGTGAGTGTTCCCCCAGCAAAAGTCGTATCATCCCGTTCCCCCGACCCGAGTCAAATAGCTCTGGATTGGCAGTAAAGATCTCCTGAATAGCCTGTGGGTTACTGAAGTACACAGCTGGGAGAAATTTGTCCCTTCTCAGTGTGAAAACGTCACCATAGCGTTGGGAACAGGAGTCGAGGAATTCCAAGGGGCGAGCAATCCAGTGGAGCGTCTGTAGAAATGCTGGAGTCAAAGGACCATCAGGCAGGTTCATAAAGATTTTTCTTCAGAATTTTCCTTTATGCAGCGCAACCGACTTGGTCTTCTTGAGCCGCAGACCAGGCGTTTGACTGGGTGGCACACAGGTACAGGGCGCTCAAGATTACAGCTCGGACAACACGCCCCGGCTCGTACAACTCTTTGCCATGCCACAGCGGTGTACGCACGGGGTCGCTCGGCAGCGCATCAAGATGCTTGGTCAGGAAGCGCTCGCCCCGAAGAACCGCCTGCCTGACTGCTCCAGCGTCTTCAGCTTGTCCGACTAGCAAGAGCATACGAAGGGCATGAGCAGTTTCCTCTAGCGTGCCGTACCAGAGACCCCATGAGCCGTTGTCCCGTTGCGTGCCCAAAACCCACGCCAACGCCCGGTCGAGCGCAGGTGTCGTGTCGCCTACACCAAACCGTTGCAGTGCCAGTACGCTACAAGCAGTGCCATAATACGGCGATGCGTGCCACTTATCGAGCCAGCTTCCATTCTCCTGCTGAACAGACAGTAAGTAGTCTGAAATTTTGACTGCCCCTGCTCGGTAGGTCGGCACCGATAGAGGGCATCGCGCCATATAGCTGCCAAAAGCTTCCAGAATGTGTGCATTGGCTCCGACTGATGGCGTGCGTTCTTCCGAATAGTAACACCGGAAAAAGGTATCAGCCTCGTACAGCAAAAGGCAGGTTGGCTCGACCGGATAGCCGAGGTCGCTTAAAATAGACAGGAGCAAGCTACTGTCGTCAGAGTCAGGGGGTAAACCCTCCCCACCGCAGGCACCACGCGAACCTAAGCAGGCTCTAAAGTAAGCGACGGCAGCGCGAGTCAGGTCTGTAGGTAGCGGTACACCAGCCTGTAGCAGATAGGAGACAATCCAAGCCCGCTCAAACGTGGTGATGGGGAGTACGTCCGGCTGTGCGCCATTAAGACGGGTAGCCATCTCCGACAGATAGGCCAAGGAACGCTCCTGTGGCGCGTGCGATCGCGCAAGCATGGCAGCAGTTGCAGCGGGTGAACCACCAAATGCCCCATTGACCTCGTGGATAGTTGTCACGTAATCGAGGTCGCTGCCGAGAACTTCCAGATAGTGGCTGATATGCACTGGCAGCGGCTTACTGAGGCGCACAGCGGTACGCAGTCGCGCTAAACACCCCATATCTTGTGGCGGCAGCGTTATCCCCAAGCATTCCTGCACGTTCAGCCAGAAGCTAGATGTCTTGTGGGTCGGGTAGTGGGCGCTTACGTCGGATAGCATTGCCAGCGTAGTAGCGATCTCTTCGACCAGAGCAGGCACGATCAATTCGATCGCCACTGTATCGGGCAGCACCGTTGTCTCGCGTAGAGCGGACACAAGGAACTCCAGACTACGCAAGGCTGCCAGAGAAACCTGATTGGCATCCCCGTCGCTCTCCTCCTTACGCGCCGCTTTAAGAGTCAGATGAAGGAGACTTGCTGTCGCCGCCAGACTCGGAACAAGGCAATATGCACTGGGACCACCCCAACTGCCATCGTCATTCTGATTGCGTAAGATGAAGTCCAAACTCCCCTCCGGTTGCAGCGCTGGCGGCAGAAGCAAGACACGAGCTGTGTCATAAATGGCAGGTGAGACGCTTCCCCACGGGTCAGCCATGCTCTCTTGAACTAACTGCTGGGCGGCGGACTCGATCTGTGATGGAAGGAGGGTATGCACAGACAAAGTGGAGGAATTAAACATTATGCAGCCTTCCTAATTACTCACTACGTTGTCGTAAATCAATGGAGACTTTTCGCCGTTCAGTTTGCTAGTTCAAAAAGGTTTTAGCCAGTGCAGATAGGGGAGTTAACGACGGAACTTAAGTTTCACCGTTTTAAAGTTGGTCTACGCCAACACCAGAGTGCTTTTCAGGCATTATAAAATCTAGAAACCAGAATTAGTCAACTCACTTAAGAGCAGGAAAAAAGGTAGTCGTGCTTCAGTAAAGTCAGGACTTATGCAGAGTTGAGAGAAGCCATGTAGGGTAAGGCGCTGTCCTAGAACCTAAAAGCAATGGGCTTCACCTAGGATTATTGACCTTTCAGAATTTTAAGCGAGTTAACCTTGCTCGGAGTCTAGATCTACTAGTGGCTGAAAAACTCCTTGGTACTGAATGTATGCCTAATTTACAACTGTAAAACTTAAGTTCATCGTTAATTCCCTTATCTACACTGGCTAAAACCTTTCCGAACTAGCAAATTAGACGCAGAAAAGACCTTTGTTGATATACGAGAGTGCAGTGAAAGGAGCAATGAAGAAGCCAGCCGTGGGTGTTATAACAAGAATTGTCCAAATTTATTACCACCAGTGATTACCTCCGATAAACATCCGGTTTATCCCCAAAAAATCGAATAAGGGAACTCTAAGAAATAAATCATCCCGTAGGACAGGCATCTTGCCTATCAGTAACAGGCATTTCGCCTGCCCTACAAAAAATATTAGAAGAGTTTTTTCTTTGGAAGTCCCTAATCAAAAATAGAAGTAAAAATTCTCTAATAATGATTTTATCAGTACGATTCTCAACTCCTAGCCGCGTTCCCAGTAAAGACAAAACAGTTATCTAGAACAAACATCACATTTTAAAGTCTTTTAAAGAGGATATAGTCCAGCACTGCAAGTTCTACTACTATCTTGGAGGTCTTAAATGACAAAGCGAACCAACTATTACAAAGAGCTGTCTGCCGATTATTCAAAACCAGGACTCGTTGCCAATGAACTAGCAAAAAAACTACTCAAAAACGCCGAAACATACAATTCGCTGCGGGAAGAAACGTTGCCTGAGATAACTTCAGAATACGACTTAGTGCAGATAGAGAAGGAGAACAAGGAGTGGTGGCCAACTCACTGTGAAGCCTTGCGACAAGGGCGGGGAGATGTTTTGGCAGGTGAATACGCCAACGAGCTTGTCTACCTGTGTGCTGATGGGCCTTTTTATGGTAGGACGGCTGGGACAAAAAGAGAGGCAAATTGGTGGGCGATTATTGCTCAACAAAACGTAACGATGGCTTGGCCCATCGTTATGTTTCATGGTGAGGTAGTCTACTTTGAATGGAAGTGTATTGACGACGAGACGAATGAAACAATCGCCAAGGGAAACGTGACCTGGCTCCGACGCGGACATAGAGGAGCCTGCTACCTCAAGACCGAGCAGCTGACCTTTTATCGCGATGTTTATGCACCAGATGAATTGCTGCAATGGATCAAGCGTTAATACTTGTGCATCCGAAGCAGCACAAATGGCGAAAGGTGGTATGTCAGAATTGCCAACCTGCTTTAGATTCCTAAATTTACACACTCCGCCCTGGAAAGCTTTGACAGGGAATGGATAGCTCAGGAACTTCTTGATTTGGTCAATAGCGTGTAGTTCTTTATATGATAGAAAAATTTATA
>DATNPC010000150.1:0-13950 GCA_036703375.1 Allocoleopsis sp. | reverse complement strand
AGCAGCGTACTCTGGGGCATTTCTCAACCTCTGGTGTTTTTTCTGGTGCTGTATGCCCTGATTGGAACTCTGGTAACAACCGTCATATTTGGTAAGCCGCTTGTCCGGCTCAACTTTGAACAACTCAAGAAGGAAGCGAATCTCCGCTTTAGCCTGGTGCGAATTCGGGAGAATGCAGAAGCGATCGCGTTTTACCGAGGGGAGGAGCGGGAGTCAAATCAGGTGAAGCATCGGTTTTTGGATGTGTTTGAGAATGTCAAACGGCTGCTGGTTTGGGAATTGAACTTAAATATTCTGACGAACGCTTATGAGTTCATTCCCTTCGTCCTGCCTGCTTTGGTTGTCGCACCCGCAATTTTCGCAGGAGAAATGGAGGTGGGTAAAGTGTCTGAAGCACAGGGCGCTTTTATCCGCGTCTTCTTCTCACTCAATGTTGTGGTTGCCCGCTTCCAGCAATTGACCACGTTTGGCGCTGGAATTAATCGTCTCTATACCTTTTCCCAGTTTTTAGAACAGACAGAAGCAACCCCGATATCGGATGAGGAAAAGCCAAGAATTGAGACAATTGAGGCAGATCGGTTGGCAGTCGAACACCTCAGCCTGCAAACTCCTAACTATCAGCGCACGTTGGTAGAAAATTTGTCGATCGAGTTACCGGCTGGACAGGAACTTTTGGTGATGGGGCCGAGTGGTTGCGGCAAGAGTTCGCTGCTAAGAGCGATCGCGGGACTATGGGATTCTGGGAAGGGTACAATTATTCGTCCTGAATCCGACCAAATTCTATTTTTGCCGCAGCGTCCTTACATGGTGCTGGGTACTCTTCGCGATCAACTGCTTTATCCCAACACCCACCTTGAGGTTGAGGACGAACACTTGAAGCAAGTATTGGAACAGGTGAATTTAGCGGGTTTGGATGAACGCTTTGGCGGCTTTGATGCCGAACAGGATTGGGCCGATGTCCTCTCCTTGGGTGAACAACAACGGCTGACTTTTGCTCGGTTGCTGCTGAATCAACCTAAGTACGCCATTCTGGACGAAGCGACTAGTGCGTTAGATCTGGGTAACGAGGAACGGTTATATCAACATTTGCGGGCGAAAGGAACTACTTTTTTGAGTGTAGGGCATCGCTCTACGTTGGCAAATTACCATCAATCTTTACTGGAACTCTCTCAGGATAAGACGTGGCAGATTAAACAACTATTCGTGGGGAGTACGTCAACAAGTACTACCTCTGGAGTTTAATACTGTGAACTGTGGCTTTTTTGTTTCAGGAAGTCACCGATTAAATAGAGAGAGCCGCACAAAACGATTAAACGTTCCGATCGCTCGGTAGTATTTGAGGTGGCTACCTGTAATCCAGTTTCTAAGTCAGGATAGGTTTGGCAATCCGCAAGTTCTGGACAGATAGTTTGAGCGAGGATGGCTAGCTCGTCTGGGTCAGCAGAACTGTGGCCGGGAACTGGGACGAGGTACAATCGATCGCGCGATCGCAGTAAAGCTTGGAAAATTTCAGCATGATCTTTGGTGGAGAGCATACCCATCACCCAAGTGACTGGAGTCTGTAGAGTATCGACATAGTGGCGGAGAGCAACTGCGGCGGCCTGATTGTGCGCTCCGTCAATTAGAAGGCGGCGCTCGTTCCAACTCGTCCACTGAAGGCGTGCAGGCCATTGGGTTTTTGCCATACCGGATGCGATTGCATCGTCTGAAATCTTCCAACCTTGCGAACGGAGAATTTGCACAGAAGCGATCGCAATGGCAGAATTACTCAGTTGTATCTCTCCCAATAAGGGCAACGGGTACTTAATTCCTTGATAGTCTGCCCAACCGTCTTGAATGGGTTGAGCTGGTTTTACCCAAACGGTAGGACATCCCAACTCGTTTACCCGTTGTTCTACGACGGATCGAGCTTCTGTAGGCAGTTGCCCAATGACAGCAGGACATCCGGGTTTGAGGATACCAGCTTTTTCTCTAGCGATATCAGCTAGCGTAGGACCGAGCACTTGCCAGTGTTCTCGACTCAGAGACGTGATAATGCTGACAAGCGGCGAGTCACAGACATTCGTTGCATCCAGTCTTCCCCCTAAACCGACTTCCATCACGGCAATATCCACTTTCTGCTGGGCGAAATACAGCCAAGCGGCGGCAGTAATCGCTTCAAACTGAGTGGGCGAATCTTCGCAATCTTCTGGAATTGCTGCGAGAACAAGCAGGAGTAATTCTTGTAAAGCTTCGGTTGAAATAGGTTGTTCGTTCAGACAAATTCGCTCATTCCAATCGACTAAATGAGGCGAAGTATAGCGTCCTACTCGATAACCGGCTTCAGTTAGGATAGCGGAGAGATAAGCACAAACTGAGCCTTTGCCATTGGTGCCTGCTACATGAATAATTGGGACACGCTGGTGTGGATTGCCTAAATCCACCAAGAGTCGCCTAATTCGCTCTAAGCCAAGATGAACGCCGAAGCGCTGAAACGGTTCGAGTAGCGAGTTGATGTCTATGGGGTTAGAAGGGAGGTTGCTTTGGGAAGACTGGGAAAGTGATTCAGATGACAATTTTTTGTACAACGATAATCGGTGAAGACAGTTCTCTACTATAGTCCACTGCGATCGCGTACACATCCCATTTCCCTGAATCGGTCTACTGCGATTACAATTACGATCGTCTTCTAGAGATGGCAAAGTTAATGGGTTACGCGATCGCGATCGTCAATATGAAAGGCGGCGTTGGGAAAACCACTACCACTGTTAACTTAGCCACCTGTCTTGCTAAAGAGCATGGAATGCGAGTGTTACTCGTCGATCTAGATACGCAGATTAATGCCACCCTCAGCTTAATGCCACCGCTTCACTTTGCGAAGTTGAGGAAGGAAAACCGAACCTTAAAACAATTAATACATCAAATCGTTCAGCCGGATACTCAGTCAACTATTCCCATTAAAACGATAATTCAGCGCAATATTTGTCAGGTGAATGGACTGGACTTATTACCTGGCAATATTGAACTTTATAATGATTTTCTGATAGCTACGTTACTGTATTCCCAGTCTAGTAACAGTCGGCAAAACTTTGAGAAAAGTTGGAATAGTCTAGAAGATACACTGGTTCGCCGCATTCTTCAGCCTGTTGCCAATAACTATGATTTTATTCTCCTAGATTTTCCACCTGGGGATTATCTGCTGACTCGGAGCGGAATAATTGCTAGTGATTTTTATTTAATTCCGGCGAAACCCGAACCTTTATCGGTTGTAGGGATTGGCATATTGGAAGGCCATCTCAAAAAACTGAAACAGAGCGATCGCACTCAGATTAACCTCCTTGGAATTGTTTTTTCCTCCCTGGGACATGCGACTAACATGGCTCCAAAAGTCAAGAATCGGCTATCCGACGAGTTTGGGCAGGACAAAATTTTTGATACAGAAATTCCCAGAAATGTTGATGTGGCGAAAGCTGTTGATGAGTTTCAGCCCGTCGTGCTGACAGAACCCAATTCTACGGGTGCCAAAGCCTTTACCGCACTCACCGAAGAATTTTTACAGAAACTCTCTAATATATTGGCAGCAATGGCTTTTAAACGCTAACGAAAAATACCAGTAAAATTTTCTTTTATCGCCGTAGGGAAGAATGACTATGACAACTAACAAACGAATTCAAAGAGGAATCAAACGATTGCCTCTTCCTGTACTCGGTATCGTTGGAGCGATCGGGACAAGTATTTACATCCTCCAAATGTTTCAACAGCAAGGAATTGCGGCTTGTCCACCCATCACTATACCGACAATAGTGCCGAGTAACGTACAGCGCGTTCCCATCACCGTACAATCAATTACTGTACCTCAAGTGCCTGGACCGAGTGCTATCACTATCCAGCCTGCTTGCAGATAGGTAGCAGAAACTCATTCGCTTTCTCCCGATGTTGCGATCGCGTCCTTATTGTTATCGAGCAAGAGCGACTGAAAACCATTGGCTGATGCCATCTGCGATCGCTTCTACCAATTTCTCTTGAGATTGAGGATTGACAACTGTCTCAAATTCTGATGGATTGCTCATAAAACCCAGTTCTAGCAGTACAGACGGCGTAGAGGTGGTGCGGGTAAGAGCGAGGTTATCCCAATACACCCCATAGGAAGGACGCCCCAACTTACTCACGACATAGTTATGCAAAAATACGGCAAGGCTGTGGGCTTGAGCGTTGTACCAAAATGCGGCAAATCCCTTCGTATTCATCGCATCGCCATCGTCGGGTAGGGAATTGTGATGGATGGAAATCGCGATCGCAGGTTTAAGTTTGTCAATCGTCGCTACTCGATCTTGCAGCGATACATCCTTATCATCTTCCCTCGTCATGTAAACCGTTGCCCCGCGTGCCACTAGTTGGTCTCGCAGTAGCTTTGACATGACTAGGTTGACCGCTTTTTCAGCATAACCTGTTGGTCCCACAGCACCACTTTCCGCGCCGCCATGTCCTGGATCGAGCAAGATTTTGATGCCTGTCAGAGACTTGGAATTTGGGATTTTAGCGTTTGGAGGGTGGCGCAGGGATAATACTAGGCTGGTTCCTTCGTATCTCAGGGTATATCCCCACTGTTGGGGAGATTTGAGGTTGAAGGTGTATTGCACCTGATTGGGGGCGGTTTGCTGCCAGTCGAGGCGAGAAATCAGTGGGTCATCATCGAGGCGAATGATGTCAGTTTGTGCGGTAGTGTTGTACAGGGTAAGGGTCAAAGTACGATCGCCTTGTAACACGCTAACTGGCACCGGAACCTGTAGCGGAAACACGACTTCTGTGGCACCATCAACCTGACGGGCGCGAATGCTGCGAATTAGCGATCGCGGCGGGACGGCACCTGGAATAATTCGCACTTCTGAAGCTTTAATCCAACCGCCATAATCTAAGCGTACCCACTCTCCTTCTCGCCCTGTCACGGTTGCTCTAGTTCCTTTGGGTAGCGGGGTGAGACGAGAATGATCCGTACTAGGCCCTGTTCGCGCCGTCCCAGCATCAGCCGTCACCTCTGCCACTTCTAATTTGGCTGGAGACAGAATCGAGATTTTTCCTGAACCTTGCTGAGCGATCGTTTTTCCATTCATGGTTAACTGAAACTGAGGTAAACCTAAGTCAGCAGGTGCCTCAGCGTTGGCACAACCCTGATATTGACCAATGAACGATCGCGAAACGGGTCGATCGTTTTGGGTTAATGCTCCAGAATTGGGTGGCAGTTGCACATCCTGAGATTGGGGTAGCAAGGGGATGGTTTGATCGGCCAGTTTGACTGAAACGGTAGCATTGGGAGGTGCGATCGCGCCAAAACAAATCAGTTCTCCCGGCATTCTGGCGATATCTGTTGCGGGGGTAAGCGAATCTTTGGCAAACGCCAATCCAACAGGTGGAGTCGGTTCTGTTGATTTCCGCGTAACGTTCAGTTGAACTTGCTGGTTTTGATAGCGCAACGTGAAGCGATTTTCTCCCAGTTGCAGTGGGAAACTGGGGGCAAAGTATCCGGCCGGACTGCGCGCGATCGCTTTTCCATTAACCAGTACTTCTCCTCCTGCTGGTGCTGTACCCAGCAAAAAAATCTGGCTAGCCGTCGTTTGATAAACAGTAGGGGGATAGACGACAGATAGGGGTTGCTCTGCCCGAGCAGGCAATGTGACAACAGAGCCTAACATGGCTAATCCCAAAATATGTCTCATTCTTGATTCCAGGCAACGGTCGTGCAACTGACGTTATTTTCTCTAAAAACTGGTAAAAACTAAACTCAATCTTCAAATAATTTGGTGGGTAGACCATCAATACTCGTGATATTTTTCTCTTTCCAATACTCGATAATCCCCTGTTCTCCTTTTTTCGTTGCCCATTCAATTAATTTTTTTCGTTCTTCTTTAAACTCATAAATCGGTACGCCATAACCGCAAGACGTTTGGACTGAGTTTACTTCAAGGACAACAATCTGACGCTCTCCCGGTAAAGGTTTGAACAAGGAGTAGAAGGTTGCCCATTGGCTATCTCTGGGTCGAATCACCTTAGCCTGTCCGTAGAGCCTTAAGATTAAAGGCGCTTCAGAAAAGCTACAAAACATAATCGTCATTCGGCTATCTTCATTCAAATGGGCAGAGGTTTCATTACCACTACCGGTTAGATCGAGATAGGCAACGGTTTGACTGTCAATACAGCGAAAAGTATCTACACCTTTAGGCGATAAATTGATTCGACCTTGTTGAGGAGCAGTTGCCGTAAAAAAAACTTTTTGCTCTGCAATAAAGCTTTGTAACGGAGGAATAATTTCAGAATAGAACTTAGCCATGGGAAACTTTTTTGCCAAGACAGTGCATTCTAAGAGAGAAGCGAGGGACAATTTGTTACCTTTTAGATAGGGTACCGCTTTGCCCGTTCCTGTGAATCAGTAGTCAGCACTTTGCTGGTTGTTAGCATTGATGAGAGAATCCTATCTTCACCGAGTGAGTAATGAAAGCCGAATAACTTGAGAGAGCATCTTGCTCGCGTACTTCCAGATGCGGACTCTGTGGCCCGCACTACAAAGGGTGAATTTACACAAATGGGATGTACTCCTGATGGATTTATAGTGCAGAGCGTACCGCCAGCACAGTAACTCTTGAAGAGTGTGTCACAATTGACGGGGGAAATCTCTAAGCGTCTCTAGTTCTTAAAAGTTTTATGACTAAGTTTATCTTTATTACTGGCGGCGTCGTCTCTAGTATCGGCAAGGGAATTGTCGCTGCTAGCTTGGGGCGTCTGCTGAAGTCTCGTGACTATTCCGTCTCGATTCTCAAGCTAGACCCTTATCTTAACGTCGATCCGGGAACCATGAGTCCTTTCCAGCATGGAGAGGTATTCGTCACTGCCGATGGGGCGGAGACGGATTTGGATTTGGGACACTACGAGCGCTTCACCGATACGTCGATGTCTCGCCTCAACAGCGTCACGACTGGCTCGATTTATCAGGCCGTCATCAATAAGGAGCGTCGTGGTGACTATCAAGGGGGTACCGTGCAAGTGATTCCCCACATCACGAATGAAATTAAAGAGCGTGTCCTCCGGGTTGCCAAAAACACTAATCCGGATGTGGTGATTACGGAAGTTGGCGGGACGGTTGGCGATATTGAATCTCTACCGTACTTAGAAGCGATTCGTCAGTTCCGTAAAGATGTCGGGCGAAATAACGTGCTGTATACGCATGTGACGCTGCTTCCCTGGATTCCGTCGGCTGGGGAGATGAAAACCAAGCCAACTCAGCACTCAGTGAAGGAGTTGCGATCGATTGGGATTCAACCCGATATTTTAGTATGCCGATGCGATCGCCCTTTACATCCGGGTTTAAAGGAAAAGCTGTCAGAATTCTGTGATGTGCCGGTAGAGTCAGTCATTACGTCTCCGGATGCGAGCAGTATTTACGAAGTGCCGCTCATTTTGGAGCGGGAAGGACTAGCCCAGCAAGTTCTGGAGTTGTTGCACCTGCCACAACGCGAACCGGATTTAAGCCAGTGGCAGACTCTAGTCGATCGCTTGTATCGTCCCAAGCAGAAGGTTGAGATTGCGCTGGTTGGCAAGTATATTCGGTTAAGCGATGCCTATCTCTCGGTGGTAGAAGCCCTCCGACATGCCGCGATCGCAATGGAGTGTGAGGTCAATATCCGTTGGATTAGCTCGGAAGAGATTGAAGTTCGCAGTGCCGAACACTTCCTCTCCGGCGTAGACGGTGTCCTGGTACCGGGTGGCTTTGGCACGCGAGGTATCGATGGCAAAATAGCAGCGATCCAATACGTCCGCGAACGAAATATTCCGTTCTTAGGCTTGTGTTTGGGAATGCAATGTTCTGTGATCGAATGGGCGCAGAATGTTGCTCAGCTCGATGATGCCACGAGTGCAGAGTTTGCTCCCAATGCGGAAAATCTCGTGATTAATCTGTTACCAGAGCAGCAAGATGTCGTGGATTTAGGCGGTACGATGCGATTAGGTCTATATCCTTGCCGCGTGCTGCCGGATACGCTAGCCTGTTCGCTTTACCAGGACGAAGTCGTTTACGAACGTCACCGACATCGGTATGAATTTAACAACGCCTATCGCAATTTGTTTGTAGAAACGGGTTACACCATCAGTGGAACTTCTCCGGATGGTCGTTTGGTAGAAATCATAGAGCTCCCCAATCACCCCTTCTTCATTGCAACTCAGTTCCACCCAGAATTTAGCTCTCGTCCCAGTACTCCTCACCCCTTGTTCCAAGGATTTGTGCAAGCGGCAATTCGTAATGCACGCGGTGAAGACGCGATCGACGAGCGGAGTATTTTCACTACAGCTTCGGTGAGTTCGCCCTTGCTTTCTGACAAGAGCCTTGCCTCAGTGCCGCAGTCCTCAGCCAATATACCCTAACTCATGCTGCTTCCGAACTTAGGCAACCAAGAACGTTTGTCGTGCCAAAACTCACCTTATCTGTGAGGAGGTTTTGTGGCGTACTGGATTAAAGTTACTTACGAGCGCAATGAATATGTCGTCGATCTTGACCGTCTCAGTGCTTTTGCCTGCGCGCCGAATGGCAAGATTACGTTCTGGTTGCCGAATAGTTCTATCCCAATCATCATCAATCAGCAGAGTAACCCAGAGGGCTATCAGCAAATTCTGGATTATATCCGAGACGTATCAGCTCACTCCCTAGCCGGTTCCTGGCTTCAGATTACCTACGAACGTAATAACTACGTCATCGACCTCAATCGCATTAGTAGCTTCTGTCACTCTAGTAGCGGTAGGCTAACGTTTTGGTTGCCTGATAGCTCCATTCCGATCATCATTAACGAGCAAAAAGACCCAGATACGTATCAAAAGCTATTGGACTATGTCAAACGAAGAACTGGACATCCCCTCCCATAGAATAGGAGTTTCTTAAATTTCTAAATAGGTTGCAGTCGTTGATTGTGCCAAGCCTAATAAAAGGCTGGGTAGTTCATGTTTTGGGCGCAGTGACAGATAACTTTGTAACACTTGCAGCAGTCTAATAGACGCTTGCCAACCGCTTTTCATCGATTTCCCTGTTATATTAGACAACTCGATCGCACGACTCCCCAAAAGCGTCATCCCTTGACTTCTGTAAATTTTTGTATACATAGCGTAAAATTGGCGATTTCAATTGAGTAATCGATAGCGAGGAAATTCGCAGGAATTACCCTGAGAAGACTCGCAACATTCGAGTTAAGCCTTAAGAGACGTTTATGTGTTTAGGAAGTGTTTGCTTGATTAGTCTCTTCCTGCTCTGGGGAGCCGTCTGTAAGCCCGATTTTTTCTGGAAAAGTATACAAGTATTGGCTTTAAGACGGCAATGGGGGGACAGAGGAGCTGAGATTTTTTATGGCTTTATTGGTGGCTCACTTTTGCTTCTAGCTTGGGTTTACTATAACAGTTCAAGCGAGGTTTGGGTCGGTCTGATTAGACTTCTGATAGTAGTCGTCGCCTTAGCTTTTTTAATTTATCTTTTCAATTCGAGCTTAAAATCTGGACGACTTCAGCGACGGATAAAACAACGCTCTATCAACCCTAACTTACGTGAGAAGTTTCAGCAAAGACTTGAACAATGGAGATGTGTCCCCCTCAAGAGAGAACTGCTACGACGATTACAACCGGAAATCGCCTCCCGACTAATTGCCTCAGCTAAGTTGAAAACCCCTGGCAAACCAGAACACTGGTATTTGGAAAAAGTTCTCTATGATTTAAAGCGGGGTCGCTAATCCCAACGTTCCATTTACATAGACTGAATCTACCGAGCAGATATACTCGACAAAATTTCTCTTAGAAAAAGCTAGTGTTCGAGGAAAATAAGATGACTCAACAGATACCTATCGATGCCTTTTTTTTAGATTCATGTCTCCACACTTTTTTAGATACACGTTTTAACAAAGATGATAATATTATCTTACCGATAAGCTACGAAACTATTGATAGTGATTTTATCCGACCTGCCCGAGAGAAAAACAAATTAAAACCCTCCAAGTTCTCGTCATATACAGGATTTATTGCTTCTTTTTATCTAGACAATCAACTGGAGATTTTTGGTTATCTTACAGATGGCATTTTAGACAATTTTATCAAGTTAGAAAATGAGATAAAAAGTGGTTTTTATGAATATTATGTTGAATATAATAAACACTTAGTATATTGTGCCGGAAAATATGTAGATGGGAAAAGCATAGAGCTGCCTTTTATATGGGGAGATGAGGATATAATCACGGAAATCGATTTCTTTGAATGGGTTAGACAAGAAGTTCATTATGTGATTTTTAGTGGCTTGTTATCCCAGCATAGAAATTGCCTCTGATTACTTCCGCGATCGCCTGCTTTACTATCGATTGAAGATGAAGGGTCGATACAAAGCTAATTGAGCGATCGACTCTAATATCACAGCAACAAAAAAGCCCGCTTAAGCGGACTTTTAACCCTCATAATCTTCTGTTGTTAGCGGATGAATGCTTGATTTGTCGCGAGCGACTTCAATGGCGATCGTTGAGATGCGATCGCACTAACAGTTAAGACGCCAATGCCACTTCAACCATCTGCTGTAATTCGCCCTGTTGATATAGCTCGATCATCACATCAGAGCCACCAACAAATTCTCCATTAATGTAGACTTGGGGAATCGTCGGCCAGTTGGAATATTCTTTAATTCCCTGACGAATTTCGTTATCACTCAAAACATCTACTGTTTCGTAGGGGACACCTAGCGTGTTCAGAATCTGAACCACGTTATTAGAAAAACCGCACTGAGGCATCAATTTGCTACCCTTCATGAAAACCAAAATCTTGTTTTGGTTTACCAAATTGTCAATTCGCTCTTTCAGTTCTGGGGTCATAGTTTTGCTTCGACGCTTCTGCTATCTGGTATAGCGTTAGTTTAGGGGCTGTGGAGAGAAGATTAAATTAAGTGTTGCTTAAACCGCTTGACCCGTTGCTTGCCAAGCTGCTGGGGTGTAGGTTTTCAGCGCTAGGGCATGAATCGCTTCTGAATCCATCGCCTGACGCAGGGCTCCATAAACCAACTGGTGTTGTTTAACTAAGGACTTGCCTTCAAACTGAGAAGAAACGACGATCGCTTGCAGATGATCGCCGCCTCCAGTTAGGTCTTGCACCTGCACCTGAGCATCTGGTATCTCTGCCTCGATCATGGTCTTAACTTGCTCTAGGCTAATCATTGAAACTCCCGTGGCTCTTCCAACTTCTACATCTACTTCTACATCTAATTTAACTTTTCGGAGAAGCGGACGATCCAGGTTGATTAGGCGGAGGGGCAGCAGGTTGGCTAGACGGAGTGGACGAAGTTGATTGACCGCCTGGAGCTTTAGGATAGGGAGAATCCACAAATCCTATTTCAAAAAGCTGCTGGTAAGCTTTCTTTCCAAGGTCACGCGTCGGATTTTGGGAACGAACGATCTGGATTAACAACGGAACAGCGAGTTCGGGTTGATTTTGCGCTCGGTGAACGAGTGCCAATTGATAGGTGGCATTGTCTCGCATTTCAGCCGTTTCCAACGCTTTTTTGCGCTGGGCTTCAAAAATCCGGTTATCGATGCCCGAAAAACTCGTAGATAGCTGTTGATAGAAAGTAGAAAGCTGGTTGAAAACTTGGCGTGCCTCCTGAAGTTTTTTAGCCGCCAAATCATAGTTTTGCGCTGTAACCGCTTTGTCAGCCTCTGCCATTAAACGCTGCCCACCCTGCAAACTCAGCAGGCTATCATTTTGAGTTAAGGGTCGCAGGTTATTGGGGTCAGTTAAGTCTTGTTGCTGGATTTCACCGGGGCCTGCGGGAAGTGCAGGAACAGTGCTTTGTTGAGCCTGCACTGGTGCTAGCAGGGCTAAAGCAGACGTGAAGGGTAAACAGATAAGGCCGGTAAAACCCAGGCGACGAACAGTTCTAGAAGAGATCATGAGAAGATAGAGGGCAATCTAGAGATGAACTTATTTAAACTTCGGGTATCTTACCACTGACGGACGGTAGTCGGTTGCACTCCACGGGATAGCAAAAATTCCAAAGTCTTGCGAAGGTTAGACTCAAACCACGGCTTGAAAGTTTCCTACCAAATTGCGAAAAGATTAGCAGAAGGGATAGAGCAAGAGTTAAGACTATAGTTGTTGGATTAGACGAGAGCCTATGACCAGTCGTCCGGATTCTGTACCTGAAGATGCTCGCTCGACAACTGGCGTTCCCGAAAAAAGCGTGGGCGTGCTTTTGCAGAGGGGCGGTGAGGAGCTGGCACTAGAGAAAGTCAGCGATCGCTTTACCGTGCGTCCGACTTCTCCGCAGGCAGGAGAGGAATTGGCGACAACCCTGCCAGCGCAGCGCGAGCGAGAGATTCCTCGCGCTCAACTGCAAGAATTTAAGGTTGCGCCCGAACAACGAGATGAGGCCATGCAGGCAGCCCGGAATAATGATGCGGTTGCCTTTGCCAGTCATGTTTATCAGCTTCGGGATAATCCAGAGACGCTGGTTTATCTCACCGACCAAGTCACGATTCAATTTACACCAGAAACCAGTCAGGATGCGATCGCAAATCTGGCAGCAGAATGTTCTCTACAAACCGTCAAACCTGTCGTTGGCATTCCCAACACCTTTGTCTTTAAACTCACCCCTAACGCCACAGAAAATCCGGTTAAAATTGCCAACCGGCTAATTGGGCGTCCCGAAATCTTAAGTGCTGAACCAAATATAGTGATTCCCCAAGAGCATCACTATCGTCCTCGCGACCCTTACTATCCGCAGCAATGGTATCTTTACCACAATGGCGGTTCGCAACTGGCAGCCGGTTCTCATATTAATGTAGAAAAAGCGTGGGACATCACTCGCGGTAATCGGTCTATCGTCGTGGCAATCGCTGATGATGCGATCGATGTGAATCATCCAGATTTTCAGGGAACGGGCAAAATTGTTGCGCCCAAAGACTTTAAAGACCAAGACTTTTTACCGCTGCCGGATAACTATGATGAAAGCCATGGCACGGCCTGCGCTGGCGTAGCCGTTGCCGAAGAAAACGGTACTGGGATTGTGGGTGTTGCTCCGGGATGCGCGCTCATGCCCATCCGGACTACTGGATTTCTCGATGATGACAGCATCGAACAACTGTTTGACTATTGCATCGCTAATGATGCCAGTGTTATCTCTTGCAGTTGGGGCCCAGCGGCCGTTTACTTTCCCCTCTCTCTCCGACAAAGTGCCGCCCTCACCCGTGCGGCTACCCAAGGGCGTCAAGGCAAAGGCTGCGCGATCGTCTTTGCGGCCGGGAATGCCAATCGCCCGGTGAGTGGCACCATCTTTGAGCAAGGATGGCCGAATAATTTGCTCAGTGGTTCAACCAACTGGCTTGGCGGTTTCACGATTCACCCTGACGTGATTACGGTTTCTGCTTGTACCAGTCTCAGCAAAAAATCCGCCTACAGCAACTGGGGTACAAATGTTTCCGTCTGCGCTCCCAGCAATAATGCACCACCTGGAATGTGGTTTGAAAAGACTGGCTATATCGGTACAGCTCCAGCTGTTACCATATCGCTTCAGGGATTAGGGGTTTTCACCACTGACTTAGTCGGCGCGCCTGGATATGAGTCGGGGGATTTTGTCAGTAGTTTTGGCGGCACGTCCAGCGCCTGTCCAGTAGTTGCAGGAGTTGCGGCACTCATTCTCTCTGCCAACCCCGATCTTACGGCACAAGATGTGAAGCGCATTCTCCAAGAAACGGCTGATAAAATTGTCGATCGCGATGCCGATCCTCAGTTAGGAATGCGACTGGGAACTTACGATACAAATGGTCATTCTCAGTGGTTTGGTTATGGTAAAGTCAATGCGTTTAAAGCCGTACAAGCCGCTAAGCAAAAAACATCCCAGAGTTCGCAATCGGGTATCCGCCGTCTGCACGGACGCAACGACAACCGCCTTGCGATTCCCGATGACAACCCTCAAGG
>DATNPC010000149.1:0-3502 GCA_036703375.1 Allocoleopsis sp. | reverse complement strand
AGTAGCCATTTTCATAAACCGCTGCTAGACCGCCTTGTTGCGTATGCGATCGCACCAACTCGTTCTCTGGATTCATTGAGAAATATGCTACTTGGCTTTTCACTCGCTCTGCCATGGCTGCCACCAAGGGATCGTCAGCATTGAGGATGGCATAACCATTGGGACGTGCCGATTCTGCCACGACACTCTTCAGATTCGCCATCTGTTCGAGCGTGTCGATATCTCCCAGTCCCAGGTGATCCGCTGAGACATTCAAGACTACGCCAACATCGCACTTATCGAATGCTAAACCAGACCGCAGAATTCCACCCCGCGCTGTCTCCAATACAGCAACCTCAACGGTGGGGTCTTTGAGAATGACTTGAGCGCTTTGGGGACCTGTAGTGTCGCCTTTTTCCACAACATGCTCATCAATGTAGATGCCATCCGTGGTAGTGTAACCGACCACCTGTCCGGTTTGCCGATAGATGTGAGCAATCAAGCGCGTTGTTGTCGTTTTTCCATTCGTTCCCGTCACGGCAATAATCGGAATACGACCGGATTTCCCATTCGGGAACAACATGTCCATCACGGGCGCTGCGACGTTTCGAGGCAGACCCACACTCGGACAGACGTGCATGCGGAAGCCTGGAGCGGCGTTGACTTCCACAATCACCCCATCCACTTCCCGTAGCGGCTGAGTGATATCGGGCGTCACCACGTCAATGCCAGCAATATCCAGACCGATGATTTTAGCCACCCGCTGGGCGAGCCAGATATTTTCTGGGTGGATATCATCGGTGCGATCGACAGCAATCCCGCCCGTGCTGAGGTTAGCGGTCGCCCGTAGGTAACAAGTTTCCCCCGATCTGATTACGCTGTCTAGGGTGTATCCCTGACGCTCTAATAAATCTAAGCTTGTGCGATCGACGACAATTTTAGTCAGCACGTTATCATGTCCCTCACCGCGATTGGGATCGCTGTTGGTGAGATCGATTAGTTCTTGAACAGTGGACTTCCCATCTCCAACCACATGAGCAGGAACTCGCTCCGCTACCGCTACAACTTTGCCATTGACGACTAAAACTCGGTGGTCGCGTCCGCGATAATAACGTTCAACGATCGCGGCGCGCGAGACAGTTCTGGCCACGTCATAGGCTTTTTCTGCCTCTTCCCAGTTGCGAATGTCAATAGTAATCCCCCGTCCGTGATTGCCATCTAGGGGCTTAATCACAATTGGGTACCCGCCAACATCTTCAATCGCGGCTTCCAACTCGTCCAAGTAATACACCACCGTACCGAGCGGAACCGGAACACCCGCATCGCGTAGGATTTGTTTGGTACCTTCTTTATCACACGCTAGTTCAACCCCTAAAATTCCGGAGTAGTCGCTTAAGGTGGCTTGAACTCGCTTTTGGTGGACGCCGTAGCCGAGCTGAATCATGGCTCTGGCACTTAACGGCATCCAGGGAATATCTCTCGATTCCGCTTCTTTAACCAGCGATTCTGTACTCGGCCCTAGGGCAGAATCGCGAGCAAGGTTTTGTAAATCTTTCAGGTCTTGGTCTAATTCGCCTTGAGAGTAGGTGCCGGTCTCAACAATACTTTGGCACAGCCGCACAGCAGCCCGAGCTGCATAACGACCGGCTTGTTCATCGATATACTCAATGACAACCTGATAAATGCCCGGTGTCGCTGTCTCCCTGGTGCGACCAAATCCCACCGACATGCCTGCCAGTTGTTGCAGTTCTAGCGCGACATGTTCGATGATGTGTCCCATCATCGTCCCCCTGGTCACGCGGCTCAAAAATCCGCCGCGCACTCCAGGAGAACAGAAGTGTTCCTCCAAGCTGGGAAGAACGGCAACTAACCCTTCGTAGAAGCCAGGAATTTCATGGGATAGCTTGTCTGCCAGCTCCTCTAAATCAAGACGCATCACGACGAGTTTGTGGCGTCGAATACTCCAATAGTTAGGACCTCGTAACGTCTGGATTTTTAGAATTCTCATAGCAACTTTTGAGGGTGGTGATTCAGTAGGTAGAAGGACAGGACGCTAAAAAAGCAACTACAAACTATGTGCCTTTGCTGCATGTACTCAGCTAGGGTGAAAGCTATGGAGTTGGTTCAACGATATAGCTAGAATCCGTAAGTCTAGGTTAAGAAACGATAGCTAGCCGTCTCATCCGACCCAAGTTAGCTTTCCCCTGTGAGTTTTTTGCACAAGATAAGCCTAGGTCTCCTAGAGAGAGGCTGATATAAAGGAACTAACCTTGAAAACCAGGAATAACAGTGGATGCTTCCATAAAACCAGGATAGAAAAATTTTCGTCTCACTCAATAAAAACCTCGTTGAAATCCTAACAAGCCCTGGTGCTAGCTGGTCACACTGAACACCAATACCAATCCAAACAGATAATTTTCTGTTGTTGGGTGGGGCAATGCTTCATACTAAGGGTACCTTGCTTAATCCTTGAATTCCCAGCCACTCTTTCGTTGGTATCAGATTAGTTTCCTGCTTTAAAAACAAATAAAACTGTTCATAGTGAACAGTTTTTTTAACAAATGCCATAAACATTGCTAAAGTGAACTCCACCAAGAGATAGAGTTCGTAGATCGAGGTACAAGTTTGCGATCGCGTACCAAGACGATAGGGAGCTTTTAACAGGTCATCTTTCTTCCCCCGTGAAAGTCGGTACTTCGACCGAACGGGAGAGGATGTCAATTATTAGTGCCAAGCCTTACGAGGAACGTTGCCGTTTTGAGCAGGGGTAGGTTCGCTCAACAGAACGTTTAACAAACGTTTAACAATCTGGAGTAACTGGGGGAATGAGGCAACGCTTGTGTAAATGGTAGCGATCGCCATAACTGAGAATGTGTACTCTGAGATTATGAAGACTGATGGGATCGGTGCTACCCACCTCCGAGTAGTTCGTGTGAGACAATTCACCGGGATCGATAATCGTCACGGTGCCTTTCCCCATCACCTGCAAGATGCCATCGCGTTCAAACATGGCACAGGTATCTTCATCAATACCGATCCCCAATCGTTCGGGATGAGAGGCTACTGCGCTCATCAGACGCGCCATCCGGTTGCGATTGTGAAAATGTTGATCCACCACGATTTCAGGAATGATTCCCAGCCCAGTTGCCATATCGACTAACGAACGGTTCGGTGACTCGCCGCTCCCTCCTCCGGCAATCATATGATGGCCCATGACCGCCGCCCCGGCACTGGTACCTGCTAGAGTAATCTCGCCTCGCTGCACGCGCTTGCGGACTTTTTCCATCAAGGGGGTGTCTGCTAGAAGTCCGCATAGACGGAGTTGGTCGCCCCCTGTCATAAAGACTCCGGTACATTCTTCGATGTAGTCCTGAAGGTAGGGGTCTTCTGCTTGGATGCGATCGCGGATATCGAGTATCCTGATCTCTTTTGCCCCCATATCTTCAAAAATTCCTTGGTAACGCTCGCCAATAATCGCGGGTTCCCGCGATGCTGAAGGAATAATCGCGATGCGAGCATCTAA
>DATNPC010000148.1:0-7926 GCA_036703375.1 Allocoleopsis sp. | reverse complement strand
CGCAGAGCCTCTCCTCTGTTCCCTTGAAAAGTGCGATCGCTCGGACGTGTCAGCCCTAAGCCATCGAGCATTCCTTTTGAATTTGTTCGCTTACAGAATCTTTATATAACTTTGCAATCATGGTGATTGACCAGTGATTTTGCTGGGTAAGGCTTGTTATTCCGTACTTATAGACCTTCCTCCATGCAAGCACTGACACTGGGCAAAAGCTGTTCCCTATAAATCACAAACATTCTGCATCCACCTTTAGACACATCTTCATCTATCTTTAGGTATACTTGGCAAAACTATGGATCTCGCATCGAGAACGTAGGCAAGCACACATTAGGCAAGAAACGCGAAAGCCAAGTATGAATCCTTTAGAGTTAGAGCAAGAAATTGCCAAGATGGTAAGGGCGATGATGACTCGCAACACCCTAATTGGGTCAGCCATCATCACCCATCTAAAAAGTCAACTAACCCTTGAAGACTTAGCTGGTGTGTTGCTTGTCAGTATCGAGCGTTTAGTTTGGTTTGATGCCGACTCAGTAATTTGGAGTATCGAACATCTCATTCCTGTAGAGGTCTTACAGGAAATTCAAAGAATCATGTCATTTACCATCTACAAGCAGTTGATTTTCAAGGGATGTGTACCTGGCAAAGACATGAGTGTCGATGCCTGCGGTAAAATATTGCTCAATAATCCGCTGAGAGCAGCCGCCTAACAACTAGAGTTCGACGCGCGAGCGCTTTTTAATTCTTTTCAAGATTGGCCTATTAAGTGCCTCGCGCAATACAGCGAGATTTACATAATCTCTTGAGCGATCGCTTCATCAACTCTTTAGTCTCGCTTCATCAAAGCTTTACAGAAAAGTGAATAATTTTCCTGTCTAATTGTGAGGAGTCAGATAAGATAAAAGTTCGGGTAGATCAATGCTTCAGAGAAGCAATATCCAGCTTTTCCTCAACTTCAGGGATTATCTTCAAGTTAGTAATAATGCATCCTGCATGATTAAAACCTAGTCAATTGGGATGCGATTTCACAGACTCCTAGGCTAGATAGTGCTGAGTATTGCTGTATCCAGTTATTAGGTTGCCAAGCTTTTATTAAAGATTTAACCATTTACCAGCTCGGCAAAATTCATTAACTATAGATAAACCATAATCAAAAAAGTTACTCGGTTCTGCGACTTCTTATGACAAACTCTCTTACTCGTAGACCAATCAGTCAACCCACTGAAATTTTGAGTCAGTTGCAAAGCGGACAACTGCTTAGGGTTTGCGGTCATCGCGGAAACGCTATCATTATCTGCCATCCTCATCATGCAGAGTTAGCGGGACCGGGTGCGGCGGTTGGTGGTGTTTTCGATATCAAATGCAGCCGAGTTATTCCTGTTGGCAAAGTATCGATCGTTCATCCTACGTCTCATCAAGAGCGACAGGAAGCATATGCTCTCCGGCAACGCTGGATTTTGTTTACTCAAAAGGCAATGGACAGTTGGGTACCATTACAACGTGCGAGAAACCTGTTGATGCTGCTGGAGAAATATTTCGCGCCTTGCTTAATTGACGAGTTACCAGATGAAGTGTTAGCTCAGCTCATCGGAGTTTTGCCGAGAACAATTGGCATGGTACGTCAATCTATTAAGCCTCATCTATCCAATCGAGTCCATGAAGATTCGCAGCTGGTAGAAGTTTAATTGAAGGTTGAAAGATACAAGATTTGCAGTTTATAACGTTCAACCTTGCACCTGACAACCTTCAACTCTTGGCTTTAAATCAACTTGACAGCCTTTAAGCCAAAAAATAGTGCTAGAGCGACGCCCGTAGCACCACCTAGGAGTAAAAAGTAAGCAACAACTCCAGACATTTTGGTTCTCTACAAGGATGAAACTACAATACCGATAACCAGATTTTACGACATGGCCGGCATTCTTCCCTACCTATTTTGGGAATGATCAATCCAAATTAGTCTCCTATTGAGGCAGCTCCTGGGATAGAATACAGCCCTTAGTGGATTGGGGAAAAAGGTCTTGGCGCAATGAAATCTGTTATTCGTGTAGATTTACCAGAGCAGTCGTATGATATTGCGATCGCGCAATCCAAGCAAGACGATCGCGCAACGCAGAACGCACAAGCATCCACGGCGGCAGGCGGCTTAGATGATTTGGGCGTTTGGATGAGTCGCTTGAAGCTGGGTAAGAAAGTTTTGGTAGTGTCGAATCCAGCTATTTTCAAGAAATATGGGGAAAGAGCCATTGCAGGGTTAACCTTGGTAGGATTTGAGGTGTCTACTTGCACTCTTCCAGCAGGCGAACGCTACAAAACCCTCAAGTCAATCGAAAAAATCTACGATGTTGCCCTGGAACAGCGCATAGAGCGTTCCTCTACGATTGTGGCGCTGGGGGGTGGAGTAGTTGGTGATATGGCGGGTTTTGCTGCCGCTACGTGGTTGCGGGGGATTAATGTCGTACAGGTGCCAACCTCACTCTTGGCAATGGTTGATTCCTCTGTTGGTGGCAAGACTGGCGTTAATCATCCCAAAGGTAAAAACTTAATTGGTGCCTTTCATCAACCGCGATTTGTTTTAATTGACCCTTCAGTATTGAAAACATTGCCACCACGAGAATTTCGGGCAGGGATGGCAGAAGTTATCAAGTATGGCGTTATCTGGGATGCCGAACTCTTTACCAAGCTGGAAGAGGCAAAGCGTCTCGACCAATTGCGTTACATCAATGAGGAGTTGTTGCAAATAATCCTCTCTAACTCCTGCCAAGCGAAAGCCGATGTCGTGAGCAAGGATGAGAAAGAAGCGGGATTAAGAGCGATTCTCAACTACGGTCACACGATTGGTCATGCTGTGGAAAGCTTAACAGGATATAAATTAGTAAATCATGGGGAAGCCGTTGCGATCGGAATGGTTGCAGCGGGCCAGATTGCGGTACAACTCAAGATGTGGAAATCAGAAGAATCTCAACGTCAAGATGCTCTGATTCAGAAAGCAGGATTACCGACTCAGCTACCGAGTGTGGTGGATATTGAAGCGATTATCGATACCCTGCAAACGGATAAAAAGGTCAAAGACGGCAAAGTGCGATTTGTTCTGCCCACCCAAATTGGTGCAGTAACGGTAACTGACCAAGTGCCAGCCGATGTCATTCGGCAAGTGCTTCAGCAAATGCAAGCATCATGAAGTTAAGAAGAATGGCGCTGACTTAAGCGTTTGTAGTAAGCGCTGTCTTCGCTTGTGGCACTGAAGTGCCGACTACGAACCTATGTTATTTCAGTGCCATTCAAGTTAAGAAGGTCAATCCACTGTTCACTGCTCACTGTTCACTGCTCACTGCTCACTGCTCACTGGCCACTGTTCACTGTTCACTGCTCACTGGCCACTGGCCACTGCTCACTGCTCACTGCTCACTGCTCACTGCTCACTGAAAAAGCAAAGAGTTGGTCAGCCATTGACTCAATCAGATGAGAGCGAATTAGCTGAGAACGCCAAGATTCCGGTATTGCCTTCTCACCATAAAATGCTCCTGCCAACTGTCCGTAAACAGCACCCGTCGTATCGGCATCCAAGCCGAGGTTAACGGCTAAGAGACACCCTTCCCGAAAAGAACGACTGTTGTAGAAAGCCCATAACGCTGCCTCTAGAGATTTGACGACATAGCCTAAACCTTGAATCTCTGGAGGTTGGCGATATTTGAACGAGCCTCTAGCAATTTCGTCGATTTCCTCCACCAATGGGTTTTGTGCCCAGTATCCGGGAATGGGACTATAGCGTTCTGAAAGTAATTCTTCTTGACTCACCCCGTTAACCGCTCCAACGATGAGCGCACCCAAGTAGCGGCAGGCATCGATGGCTGTTGTTGCTTGGTGAGTGGTTCGCGAACTTTCTCCCGACTTTTCTATAGCGTCTAGAGGTCTTTTAGCGTAAAACAAAGGGACTGGAGCTAATCGCATAATTGAGCCATTGCCAGCACTGCGCGGGTCTGTAGGACCACAGTAAGGTTTCCCTGTCTGTTCAAACTTTCTGAGTGCATCTAATGTCGTGTGACCGATGTCGAAACACTCATCAATGCTGCTCAGGTAGCCTTCTCGCAACCAGCGCACATACTTCTGCAATTGATTGACTGGATCGAAGCCCTTTTGCTCAATTAAACTTTCAGCCAAGCACAGAGCCATTGACGTATCATCTGTCCACTGCCCTGGCATGACATCAAAAGAACCGCCTCCCACCATGTCGTCAATGGGTGTAAATGAACCGGGCGGTCTAAATTCTAGAGGTGCTCCCAGCGCATCACCGACAGCTAAACCTAGGAGACTGCCACGATAACGTTCAATTGGTTCCATTTTGGGAGTTACTCTGCGATGGGATAGCTCAATTCTGGCAGATCGGTGGATGCGATCGATCTGCGCTAGCCTTCGGCAACGCCTGCCGTAGGATGCCCGAAGGGCTGTAGGGCGAACGCAGCAGCGCTTCGCTATCGCCTTTCTTTTGAATAGATTGGTGAAATGTTTGCGCCGCAAGAGTTTCACTCTTCTTCAGACGATTCATTATCCTGAGCTATGGATGCCTCTATTTGTCTTACTGCCTCGATTTCTAAATTTAACGTTTCTGCCACCTGCTCCACACTCATGCCTGTTGCCAACAGATGAGATATGGCTTTCTGTCTTACTTGCTCTACATCTAAACCTATTCCCTCTGCTATCTGCTGTAGACTCAACCCTAATGTCAACATAAAAGGAACGGTTTCTAACTTGCCCTCTTCCAAAGCTTCCTGATAAACTCTGGTTTGCTTTAGATCGCTTAATCCCAACATTTCCGCTATCTCCTCTCGACTTTTCTGGGTAAATTTATAGACAATTATCGTTTCTATTAATTGTATGAATTCTTGCTGGGTTGCTTCATCTGCTGTTTCCCGTCTGGTTTGAGCTATCAACTCCCTGGCTTTTATCCCAGCAGTTTCTTCGGGTTCTATGACTAATTTAAGGATTTCAATGCCAATTGACTGCCCTGGCGTTGAGCCTAATTCATCCAGATAGACGCGACGAACTCGCTGACTGGCAAAGAACTCACGATAATGCAAGATATTTCCCGTGTCTACGTTTTGGGTTGGGTATATAACTACTGCCCGCCAGTCGTTTGCCTGTTTATTCTGACGGAGATATAAAAAGATTTCTGCAAACAAGCGAGAGTAAAAATTTGAGTCCTGTTGAAATTGGACTTCAACGAAGTAGATGGGGAGTGATGGCGTATTGCTTGTAGGTAGGAACACACCATCAATGCGGAAGGAAAGTTGTTTGACTTCAACAGATGAGAATTGATAGGCGCTAGCTTCTTCAGGGGGTTGGTCGATGAGTTCAAAGAAGATACTGGGGAAAGATTGAAAGAGGCGATAGAAGATGGTGTCGGTTTTCACGAAGCTTGCAATTTCTCAGTTTTGATCGTATTTTTCTGATTTTATAGTGCGTTAGCGCACCGCATCCAAAGGAGGATCGCGTTTTTATTCCTCAACTCTAAACTAAAGCGATCAAACTCTATTCAAAATGCGATCGCATTTATGCTGCGGCATCATTGATGTGGCTGAATTTGTAAGGCTTACCGCACTGTTACCACGTCCCAGCCTAACATCTCTACTATATTCTCCTAGCCTATCAAAGAAAATAAACTTCTATTAAACTGTTTATTGTTGTTGTTAATTTCTCGCTTGATTTAATTAATCTCTGCTCGATTAAACTTAAATATTCGATAAAAATACTAGAAAAAGCTTGATTATTTACTAATTAAATTATACTCTTCAATTAAGAGCGAAGCGATTAGGTGCTGGCACACGCTAACCGCCTCTAACTCCCCACTAAAATCCACTTAGCAAGGAGCTAATTTACTATTATGACGCGCATTGATGTTACACTCTCCATCGCAGAAATCCCCGCCCACTGGCAACCTCCCCGTTACCCCTACGGGCAGGTGATTGTTTACAACAATAAATTTTGCGAAATCATTGGACGAAAGTACATCAGTCCGTCGAGCGAAGCTGGAAAATCCGACCCCGAGATTGTTGGATGGCATTACGCCTTCTACGAAACGCCAGATGCTCTCGACTCCATCGAAATCCATGAAACTGAGGTGATCACCCGCTAAAAAAACAGGAGGGTGCGTTTCGGCGCACCCTTCATCGGGGAGGGCATAGGGCTTTCTCTCCCTAATGCGATCGCGTGGGAGAATATCTAGTGCTGGGTGCTGCGATCGTTCAATTTTCGGGCTGAATTGGATCGCCTGCTGGTGGATGGCGTCCTACAGTTTTATCAGCAGCACGAATATTAATGACTCTTTCCCGATTTAATGCTAATGCTGTAACTGTAGCTCGTCCGATTGAAGTCAAACCGATGATTGATAGTCCATCAGCCGACCAAATAAAATGTTCGCTCCAACTATGTTGCCTGGGGCTAAACAGAGGCACTTCTGTATTTGACTGTGGATCGATCGCTGTAGTTTTACCAGATTTTTTGCGATTGCAATGAAAGCAAGCTAGAGCCAGGTTATCGAGGGTATCTGCTCCACCTATCGTTAGCGGGATGACATGATCGATAGTAAACGCTAAATACTGCCATTGTTCTGAGGCGTGGCAGTATTCGCACAAGTAATTAGCCCGTTGACGAACTTGATTTTGGATATCTTCAGGAATTTTACGACGAGCAGGCATTGCTATAGATCGGGCTGGCTTTGGGTTAGGTAGAGATTGCGGACAGTCCGATTAATAAAGCTGAGGTAATCATCGATTTCTTCGTAAAGGTCGAGTTCTTGTTCTTCGTCAGAATTGAGGGGTGAAGTTTGTTGTTTTTCCAACAATTCTTCGATGCGATTTTGGACAGTGCTAGAAGCGCGAAACATGGGGATGCCTTCAACTAATTCAATGCTGACAGCACCTTCTATGGGTAGAGTTTTAGGTAGGCTTTGCAGCTTGGGTAGGAGTAGCATAGTTGTGGGGGTTTATTAGGGGTTGGTTGTCATTATAGTGATTGCGATCGCACTTTCACCTTATCCAAAATGCGATCGCGTTTCGTAATGCAGTTGCGTGCAGCAGTAGCGCGGCAAGAGTTCCACAATTACTCTTGCTCAGTAGTTTCTTCACTTTGAGCGAAAGAAGATGCTGGGGAAGGATTGGAAGAGGCGATAAAAGATGGTGGCGGTTTTCACAAAGCTTGAGAGTTCTCAAGTTTTGGCAAAGTCCTCTGATTTTACAGTGCGATCGCTCTAAGCTGAGTTAGAATGACGGCCTCTATTGCTGTGTATAATTGCTTCCAGTGCTATCCGCACGTCATCCTTTCCTCGAAAGCTATCGAGCCGATGCACAACTTTACCATTTTCAAATAGAATCAGCGTTGGCAATGATCTGAGCTGATAAGTAGTTGCAAGGTTCAAATTTTCATCAGCATTAATGTAAACCAATTTGATGGGTTCGCCCCATTGTGATTGAAATTCTCTCAACAAAGGCATAATTATTCGACACAGCCCACTCCACGGAGCCCCAAAATGAACTAATACTGGTATTGGAGATTCTAATACTTCTTGTCTAAACGTTTGCCTACTAGGTAGAGTAATTTGTTCCTCAGTTGAGGCTACATCCTCATCTCCAATTTCCACAACTTGCTGCTCTTGCAAGATACTGTTGAATTGTTTAAGTATCCGATCTCGTTCGTCAATACCACGATTAAGTCGTAGAAGCGATCGTACTCGTGCCAGCAATTCTTGAGGTTCAACCGGCTTGCGAATACAATCATTTGCCCCCATGTCTAATGCTTCGACCACACTGGTGTTATCACGCTCTGCAAGCATCAAAATTGGTATAAATGGCAATTGAACATTCTGCCGGATGCGTCGAGTCACTTCATAGCCATCCATCTCTGGCATCCTAACATCTAGCAATACTAAATCTGGCAGAG
>DATNPC010000147.1:0-3089 GCA_036703375.1 Allocoleopsis sp. | reverse complement strand
TCGGCTGTTTCAATCAGTAGAAGAGTTAGAGACGTTGCTAGAGCGGCTGTTAAATCAAGGAGAGCTAGTTATTAAATGGCAGAGGAAGATTAAAAACAAAGGTGATGCTGTTATTGCAAATTAAATGCACAACAGCTTATTCAATCACTTCAGCAACTCCGTGGGTTGGGTATTTTGCATCACCCGGATAGCCGAGACGCCTATCCCACAGGATTAAATTCGACAGCCTTAAGCGAAGGACTGAATATCCTCACCACATTGATCGACGAGATAGCAAAGAGCGCGGAAGCGCAAACTGGTTAATTGCTCGTAAAGAGGATTGAGTTTACACAGTGGCGGAATATGCGCGACTAGATGACCAAACAGTTTGATGTCACGCTCGAAGGGGCATTGTGCTGGAATTGCTTTGGAGAGAAATCGAGCAAGCTTCGGATCGTGAATCTCGATCGCATCAAGCCATTGACGTACAGGTTGCAGTGGATCTAGGCGTCTCTTGTTGCGTCGGTGGCTTTTGGCTGAGCGAGTATTTTGCTGAACTACTGACAAATTAGAAAGCATAGTGCCGATCATGTTTCGAGCCTTAGGTCTCACCTAGGAAATTACTGCCTCTTGTTGACTGTGCTGACGCGATTGGCGAGAGACATTGTCTAAGCACAATCGCATCGCGGCTGAATCGTGACTATTTCTAGTTACAACAATAAGAAGCTACACCTCGGTTTAGGTAAAGGGATGGATAAGATACCTCAAGGCACTGATGAAGCTTTGATGAAAGTCCGTGGCAATTGGGAATGGGGAATTGGGAAGACGCGTTGGATAATATAAGTCTTTCTACTTTGAGAGGATAGCTACATTGAATATTCGGCAAGGGTTGCAAGTCCTATCGTTATCTCGTCGAAGTGCTGTTCAACATCAACCTACAACCTGGCAGCGCACAATTTTGCTCTCCAGCGTTGTCGCTTTGGGGAGTTTTCTCAGTTATCTACTTTTACCGATGAAAGCGTCAACGCAACAAGCTGATATCCCGCCTGTTATCCAACGGATGCAAGCGCAGATTGCATTGAATATACCCTCACGGTTTCAGGGAAAGATCGTGAGTCGAGCCAACCTGAGTCACCAACAGAAAGTTATTGCCCTTACCTTCGACGATGGCCCTTGGCCCAATACAACACCGCAGGTATTGGATATCTTAAAGGCAAACCATATTAAAGCCACGTTCTTTGTAATCGGGCAGAATCTGAAACACTTTCCTAGTATTGCCCAACAAATTGTTGCAGATGGCCATGCGATTGGCAATCATACTTGGCATCACTGGCGCGGTCAGATGGATGAATTAACGGCTGCTAATGAAATTGAGACAACAAGCGCACTCATCTATAAGACGACTGGTGTTAAAACTCCGCTGTTTCGTCCGCCAAACGGTTATCTCCATAATGGGTTAGCGGATTATGCGCGTCAACGAAAACAGGTCGTAGTGATGTGGTCAATTGATTCTGGCGACTGGCGCAAGCATGGTGTTTCTGTAGATAAGCTAGTGAACCATATCCTGGAAAGAGCCAGACCCGGAGCAATTGTGTTGATGCACGACGGTGGTGGTAATCGCTCTTTAACCGTGCAAGCGTTGCCACAAATTATTGAGAAGCTGACGGAGCAAGGTTATCAATTGGTGAGCGTTCCTGAATTGCTCCAAATGCAAGACCAGCAACTCAATGCACGAGGTTAAAGTCTTCATTTAGGCGATCGCATTTGTTACCCGTGTAGTTAACTTCGGCAATACTGCTCAATATCTTCGCCGCACTGGTCAGCTAAGAAACACAACGCACGGAAACGCAAGCTGACCAGTTGTTCGTAGAACGGATTGAGTTTGCACAAGGGGGGAATATGCCCTACCTTGCGACCGAATAGCATGATATCCCGCTCAAACGGACACTGAGCTGGAATCAGAGTGCAGAGAAATCGGGCTGTTTTCGGGTCGTGAATTTCAATTTGGTCGAGCCACTGACGTAGAGGTTGTAGTAAAAAATTGCACGAGTCCATCAGTTGGGGCTTGCTTTGAGCTGAGGAGAGATTCTTCGGTAGAACTGTAACAAAGCTAACCAAGACATTCGAGCTATCATTTTTGCAAATTGTATTCATCAGTTCATCCTCTTTCTAGTCCTTTTCTTGTCTTATGACTTGTTTCATTTTAGTGCTGAACTGAGCAACTAACTATCAGCAATAAAAATCTATCATTAACTAAAGCTAATGATTGAGTGTTTAAGATTAATAGATGCGGCTCGAGCGGTCGATCGCTCTCTAATAAATCTCTAGACAGCTTTAGTTAAATAAAGCATTCTCAAGTTGCTATGTCTAATTTGTATCATTTCCTTGGAGAAAGACTAGTACCCCGAGTAGTAATTTTGCCGCCTGTTAGAATGTTGAATTATTACTCAGGGCGTATAGAGGCGCTCGGCAAGCTCAAAAATTCAATGAACTGTTGCTTGAAATCAAGGGTTGATGAGTTAACTTTGTATATTTAATTACATCTTCTAATCATGAGACGAGCCATTACTTTTCCTGAGAAAATGTTTAAAGATAAGTGAACTTACAGATAGAAACGATGGTAACAATAGTAATTCTTTATAGGTCTATCGCCGTTCTCGCTTGGATGGAGGACAGACAGCATGTAGGAGAAAGGGATGCCTTGCCCCTGCCCCTACAGCTATTACCTTAGGATGAATGGCACTGACTTAAAATCGATTGTTCCTTGGAAAAACCCGGACTTGGGGGACGTTGCCCCCCAAACCCCCCAGTGGGGGACGAAGTGCCTCCCCCACGCCCCCTGCACAAGGGTTGATTGGTATGATGGCTTTTCTTAAGTCGAATGGCACTGACTTAAGCGTTTGTAGTAAGCGCTTTAGCGCTTTTGGCACTGAAGTGCCGACTACGAACCTATGTTATTTCAGTGACATTCTTCTTAAGTCAGTGATATTCACCTGAGGATACCGATGTCGCGAACTAGCCCGCCATAAACAGCTTAGATTTGTGCGAGTAAGCCCAGGTAATCCCCTCAGGATCGCGATCGCGAGTCCATTCCGAGAAGTCGGGTTTAG
>DATNPC010000146.1:0-2655 GCA_036703375.1 Allocoleopsis sp. | reverse complement strand
GTCTGTGCTACACAAATTTTCATTTTTGTTGCCCTTGATTAAATTGCTGCTCAACCGCGCTCCTCATAATTTCCTCAAATTTATACCCTATTCTGTCAGGTCAAGGCACTATGCAAAAGCTTAATGTTAATGCATAGAATTTGCTTTTCGTCAACGATCGGACTCAATCATGAAAAAGATTTTAATCGTTGTACATCGTGCAACTGACCGAATTGTTTTAACACGTCTCTTGGAAAGAGAAGGGTATAAAGTTGAATCAGTCAGTGCTGGCAGGCAAGCCTTAATCGCCTGTGCCAACAATCTACCTCACTTGGTGATGTCTGAGGTAAAAATGCCAGACATGGATGGGTTAGAAATCTGTCGCCGCTTGCGGGCTACTCCGTTGACTCAACTCACACCGCTGATCTTTTTATCGAGCCAAACAGAAGTAGAAGAGCGAATCAAGGGCTTCTTGATTGGAGCTGATGATTATTTAACTAAACCGATTCATCGCCGAGAGCTAATCGCTAAAATAGAGGCGCAGCTAGAGCGATCGCGCCGAATCAAAGCTGAAATTATCCGATTAAAGCGACTAGCGATCGAGTCGTTCGAGCCACTGCCTCCCGACTCGAATTCAAAAGCTACCTCCAGATTAACTCCTACTCATTCTGAAAATCGAGAAGCTTCCTCGTCCTTACCGTTAACACGAGCAGAAGAACGAGTATTTCGAGAAGTGATTCAAGGGTTCAACAACAAACAAATCAGCGAACGCTTGGAAGTCAGCACTCGCACGGTTCAGACTCATCTGAGCAACATCCTGAAGAAGCTACACCTCGAAAATCGGTTTCAAATCATTCGCTTTGGCTACGAGAGGGGAATTGCCGCAACCCCCGATCGCAATATTGCGATCGGGGACTACTCTACTCAGGAATCAGACTTAACCTGAATGGCACTGACTTAAAATCGCTTGTTCCTTAGAAAAACCCGGACTTGGGGACGTTGCCCCCCAAACCCCCCAGTGGGGGACGAAGTGCCTCCCCCACGCCCCCTGCACAAGGGTTGATTGGTATGATGGCTTTTCTTAAGTTAGTGATATTCCACTTAGCCTGAATGGCACTGACTTAAGCGTTTGTAGTAAGCGCTTTAGCGCTTGTGGCACTGAAGTGCCGACTACGAACCTATGTTAAGTCAGTGCCATTCCTCTTAAGTCAGTGCTATTCCACTTAGCCTAATCCTAAATCTGTCACAGCACCGACACTGCTAGAAGACACTAACTTGGCATACTTCGCCAATACCCCTGTTGTATAACGAGGTTTGGGAGGTTGCCAGTTAGCACGACGTTTCTCTAACTCCTCATCTGAGACATTGAGCTGCAACAATCGTGCATGGGCATCAATCGTAATCGTGTCACCTTCTTGAACGAAGGCAATGGTTCCTCCCACTGCTGCTTCTGGTGCGACATGTCCGACAACCATTCCGTAAGTTCCACCGGAAAAGCGCCCGTCGGTAATTAAACCCACCGCATCGCCCAACCCAGCCCCGATTAGTGCTGAAGTTGGAGCGAGCATTTCCCGCATTCCTGGGCCACCTTTTGGCCCTTCGTAGCGGACAACAATCACATCACCGGCTTTAATCTGTCCTGCCAAAATTGCATCCAGACACGCTTCTTCGGATTCAAATACTCGTGCCGGGCCAGTAATTTGCGGCTTTTTGACGCCTGTGATTTTTGCCACTGCGCCTTCAGTAGCCAGATTGCCTCTGAGAATCGCCAAGTGGCCTTGAGCATACAATGGGTTATCCCAAGGACGAATTACATCTTGGTTTGTGGGGGGTTCCTCTGGTATATCGGCTAAGACTTCAGCAATAGTTTGACCCGTAATAGTGAGCGCATCACCGTGGATTAAGCCATGTACGAGCAGCATTTTCATGACTTGGGGAATGCCACCCACGCGATGTAAATCCGTCGCTACGTATCTACCACTCGGCTTCAAGTCACACAGCACCGGCACTTTAGCGCGAATCGTTTCAAAGTCATCCAATGTTAACTCAACTCCAGCCGCATGAGCGATCGCTAATAGGTGCAATACAGCATTGGTAGAACCCCCCACTGCCATAATCAGTGCGATCGCATTTTCAAAGGCTTTGCGGGTGAGAATCTGGCGGGGCAACAGTTGGTTACGAATTGCCTCAACCAATACGAACGCCGATTTTTCTGCACTATCCGCTTTTTCCGCATCTTCTGCGGCCATGGTGGAAGAATAGGGCAAGCTCAACCCCATCGCTTCAATTGCCGAAGACATGGTATTAGCCGTGTACATCCCGCCACAGGAACCGGCACCCGGACAAGCCCTGCGTTCCACTTCCATCAATTCGGCTTCGTCAATCTTACCGGCGCTGTACTCCCCGACGGCTTCAAAGGAACTGACAACCGTCAAGTCACGCCCGTTGTAATGGCCGGGTTTAATCGTGCCACCGTAGACAAAGATAGCGGGGATGTTCATGCGCGCGATTGCAAGCATCGCTCCTGGCATATTCTTATCACAGCCACCAATCGCCAGCACTCCATCCATACTTTGACCATTGCAAGCGGTTTCGATGGAGTCGGCAATCACTTCCCGCGACACCAGGGAATACTTCATCCCCTCTGTTCCCATCGAGATGCCGTCGCTAATCGTA
>DATNPC010000145.1:0-8269 GCA_036703375.1 Allocoleopsis sp. | reverse complement strand
ATTTTGTCACTTGCCATGACGGCTTTACCCTAAACGATTTGGTTTCCTATAACCACAAACATAACGAGGCAAATCTGGAAGATAGCCGTGATGGCGCAAACGATAACTATAGTTGGAACTGCGGACACGAAGGACTGACCCATGACTCAGCCATCGAGGCGTTACGCCTGCGGCAAATCAAAAACTTATTGACGATTCTGTTTGTTTCCCAAGGAACGCCAATGTTGCTGATGGGGGATGAAGTCAGGCGATCGCAAAAAGGCAACAACAACGCTTATTGTCAGGATAATGAGCTGAGTTGGTTTGACTGGAGTTGCTTAGAAAAGCATGCCGATTTATTGCGTTTTGTCAAGGGCTTGATTCACTTCACTCAGTCCTTAGAAATCTTCCAGCAGGAGAAGCTTTTGCAAGTTACTTACAGTAGCTGGACGCCTCACGTTGTTTGGCATGGAGTCCAATTGGGGCAGCCGGATTGGGGGTACAATTCCCACAGTCTTGCGTTTACACTGCGCTGTCCGATCCACAACGAGCGCTTGCACATCATGCTCAACGCCTATTGGGAACCCCTGACGTTTGAGATACCGCCATTAGGCAGTGGAGAGCGCTGGCATAGGATTGTGGACACCGCATTGCCATCCCCTGAAGATTTTTGCGATCGCGAAACTGCACCTAGCATTGAAGGTGATGGGTACCGTGTTGAAGCGCGATCGTCCGTTGTCTTAATGGTGCTTTCAACTCTGTAGCCAATTCTGTTATTGGAGAGCTTTTCCCCAACCCCAGAGAACCGGCTTCTCCGAAATACTACGATTGAATGCAACTGGTCTCAGGAAGTACTCGATCGATGTTTCCAAGGCTAAAATCCTGGAGGGTACTACTCTAATCCTCAACTGAAAGCGGCGATCGACCTGATTGCCACAGGGCGCTTCTCGAAAGGCGATCCCAACCTGCTTGAGTCCCTAATGTACCACGGCTCGTCTATGTTATTCGCAGACTATTACTCCTACATTGGCTGTCAAGAGCGGGTGAGTCAGGCGGATCGAGATATTGACCACTGGACGCAGATGTCCTTTCTCAAGGCGGCACGGATAAGCAAGTTCTCCTGCGATCGCTCTATTCAACACTATGACCCCAACATCTGGCAAACTGACCCAGTCGCGATCGAATTGGAAGAATACATTCAGGCAAGCGTCGGTTTGAAAGTTGAGCGCTAACGTTGATAGCAGTTCAAAAGTGACAAGGAGTTTGAATTATGACGTTGAAAGTCGGTGTTAACGGATTTGGACGCATCGGACGGCTCGTTGTGCGTGCCGCAATTCATAACCCACATATCGAGATTGTCGGCATTAACGACCTGGTTCCACCGGATAATCTCGCGTATTTATTCAAATACGACTCAACCCACGGTATTTTTAAGGGTCAAGTTGACGCTAAGCCAGATGGCATTGGCGTGGATGGAAATTTTATTCCTTGCATGTCTGTCCGCAATCCCGCCGAGCTGCCTTGGGAGAAACTGGGAGCCGATTACGTAGTCGAGTCTACAGGTCTATTTACAACATACGATGGTGCTTCCAACCACCTCAAGGCAGGAGCTAAGCGGGTCATTATTTCCGCTCCCACAAAAGACCCGGATAAAGTGTCTACGCTACTGGTTGGTGTCAATCACGATAAATTTGACCCAGCTAAAGACGAGATTGTCTCCAACGCTAGCTGCACCACAAACTGTCTAGCTCCTGTCGCGAAAGTATTGAACGACACCTTCGGGATTACCGAGGGCTTGATGACGACAGTTCACGCTATGACCGCCACGCAACCAACTGTTGACGGCCCCAGCAAGAAAGACTGGCGCGGTGGACGCGGTGCCGCTCAGAATATTATTCCCTCCTCAACTGGAGCTGCCAAAGCCGTGGCGCTAGTGTTACCTGAGTTAAAAGGTAAGCTCACGGGTATGGCGTTCCGGGTACCCACTCCCGATGTTTCTGTCGTGGATTTGACATTCAAAACCGAGAAAGCCACTAGTTACAAAGAAATCTGTGAAGCGATGAAGCAGGCTTCTCAAGGAGAATTAGTTGGCATCTTAGGCTACACCGAAGAAGAGGTCGTTTCTAGTGATTTTCAGGGCGACCCGCGCTCTAGTATCTTTGATGCTGGGGCTGGAATTGAGCTTAACTCAAACTTCTTTAAAGTCGTTGCTTGGTATGACAACGAGTGGGGCTATTCCAACCGCGTCCTTGACCTGATGGTTTCGATGGCTCGTAAGGAAGGACTCCTGTAGCGGCAGGCTTTGAATCAACGAACAGGAATCGGTGAGCAGTGACCTTTGTTGCAGGGTGGGGATGGAAACTTCAACGGAAATCGATGAACCATTCTCCGATGGGGAAATCTGACTCAGACCCTGCACTCAATAGTGATAGTGAACAGTGACCAGGTTGCATCGTAGGACTTGAACCCAAACTTAAACCAAGCTGCTTGTAGAGGCATGGGATTCTCGCTCGAATGAGAGAGTGAACTCCTAACCAACTGTTCACTGATCACTGGCCACTGGTCACTGTTCACTAGCCACTGCTCACTGGTCACTGTTCACTGCTCACTGGTCACTGCTCACTGGTAACTGAAGATGAAGCCCCTAACTCACCGTACAAAAATTGTTGCGACTATTGGTCCGGCTAGTAGTTCCCCCGACACAATCCGGCAGATGATTCTAGCGGGAATGAGCGTCGCACGGCTCAATTTCTCCCACGGCAGCTACGAAGACCATGGTCGGATGGTTAAGCTGTTGCGATCGATTTCAGAGGAATTAGACAATCCGCTCACGTTGCTTCAAGACCTCCAGGGACCGAAAATCCGGGTGGGTCAGTTGCCAGATGAGGGGATAACGTTAGTTGAAGGAGAATTGATTACACTGGTACCGATCGCTGAGTTTACCCATCAGCCGAACACCGTGTCTATTGACTATCCCTACGTTGCCCAAGAGGCAAAGCCAGGAACGCAGGTTCTCTTGGATGATGGACTCTTAGAACTACAAGTGGAAGAAGTCACAGGGAATGCCGTGCGCTGCCGAATCGTTGAGGGCGGTGTCCTGAAAAGCCACAAAGGGGTGAATTTTCCCAGCCTGAATCTGCGTCTGCCTTCCCTGACGGAGAAAGACAAGCAAGATTTGGACTTTGGCATCGAGCAGGGCGTAGACATTATTTCCTTGAGTTTTGTACGCAAGCCAGAGGATATTTTGACCCTCAAAGAACTCCTTGCTGCCAAGGGAGCCGATATTCCCGTGCTTGCCAAGATTGAGAAACCTCAGGCCGTTGCGAACTTGGAAGCGATCGTTAATCAGTGCGATGCCATTATGGTCGCACGGGGCGACTTGGGGGTGGAGATGAGTCCGGAGAAAGTGCCGCTGATTCAAAAGCAAATTATTCGGCTGTGTAACCAGAAAGGCATCCCGGTGATTACGGCAACCCAAATGCTCGACAGCATGATTCACAATCCCCGGCCCACCCGTGCTGAAGCCAGTGATGTCGCTAACGCGATTATTGACGGTACGGATGCCGTGATGCTGTCTGGAGAATCCGCTGTGGGCAATTTTCCGGTACAAGCGGTAAAAATGTTGGCGCGAATTGCCACAGATGTAGAACCGGAAATTCAGTTCGTCAATTATCCTCCTAGCGAAATTGATGAAACCCACGCGATTAGCGAAGCCCTCAATGCGATCGAAAAAACGCTCGACCTTCAGTGTATTGTTGCTTTAACAGAAACCGGCTATACCGCAAAACTCGCTGCTGCTGAGCGTCCCAGCGTTCCCATCGTTGCCTTCACTCCCAACGATCGCGTTTACCACCAGCTCAATCTAGTTTGGGGCGTCAGACCCATCCTATTGGAGTACAAGGGAGATTCGATTGAAGAGATTATCAAACAAATGGAAATCTGTTTGCTGAAACGAAACTTTGCTACTCCAGGTGACAAAGTCTTGGTGATGGGAGGTATTCCAGCCCGTAAAACGCGAGGGACGAATTTCCTTAAAATTCACACAATATCGGGGAATGGGTTATAGATAAACGCCCTAACATTCAACCGTTTCTTGCCAGTAGCTAGTAGTGTTTTTGCGACTAACTACTAACCGCTAACTACTATCCAATTACCACCATGTCTCAACTAATTTTAATTCGACACGGTCAAAGCCTCTGGAATGCCGCTAATAAGTTTACAGGTTGGGTGGATGTTCCGATCAGCGAACGAGGTCGGGCGGAAGCCACGCTCGCATCTTGTAAACTGAAAGATTATCGCGTGAATGTCTGCTTCGCGAGTAAGTTGATCCGAGCGATTGAGACAGCCATCATTTGTCTGACTGAATGCGATGATATCTGTGGTGGCAGGATTCCCATCATCAAACATGAGGCAGATGACCAAGACTGGCATGGTTGGGATAAGTATGACGGCAATCCCGATGAAGAACTGCCCATTTTCACCAGTTCAGCCCTAGACGAGCGCTACTACGGAGAGTTACAGGGGTTAAACAAAGCTCAAACCGCAGAAAAATATGGCAAAGAGAAAGTTCAAGAGTGGCGGCGTTCTTATTCCGTCCGGCCTCCTGGGGGTGAGAGTCTAGAAGACACGCAACAGCGAGTCATTCCCTACTTCGACAGCCGCATTCTGCCCCATCTCCAGCATGGTGACAATGTTTTGGTATCAGCCCATGGCAATTCATTGCGAGCCATCATTATGAAACTGGACAACCTCAGTGAGGAGGAAGTTCCTAAATTGGAACTCGCAACAGGCGTTCCAATTGTTTACGACTTAGATGAATCAGGTCAGGTTATTAAGAAAACCATCCTGCTCAATTGAAACATAGAGTTCGATCGATATATTTCCAGTCTTCTAAGGACTTTCAGGTTTCTTCAGAGATAGACTCTAATATTTTTGTATCGTCTAATACCCCACATAAAGAGGCATGGGAATCATGTTTCCTCTACTTAGGGTATCGCGCCTTAAGGTTTTGGTTTTCCCCCGACGGGTTTCTTCCACTTGGATAGTGTAAGTTGAACCAAATGCCATTTCCCGATACACAGCTGAGACAGCAGAATCTCGGTTAAGCAGTACTGGGATTTTCGGATCGTTAACGCCTTGAGCTGGGTAGAACAGACCGCCCAAAATCTCAGTCTTCCCGCCATTGAGCGTGGCTGCCACAGTGTTGCCAAACTCCGTCTTGTAGCCAAATAACCAGACCAACCCACCATCATTCTTCACCAAGGGTTCGGGCGGAGGTGACTCGCAATTTAGCTGGCGGGCGTAAACATTTTGCCCCTTGCCAATGCTGAGTCGGCCGGTCACGACGTTTTCGATAAACCAGGTTCCAGTGTTAGATGTAGTGGAGAAGACTGGGCCGATGGAATGTCGAACCACTACAGGCTGAGATGCGGCATGTTCCAGTCTGACACCATCGAAGAAGTTGAACCTCTCCAAGAGTACGGGATGAGCGTTAGTCTCGAAACGCAGCAATCCCTTAGTTGCGGTGACAGGTGAATGAAAACCAATCATCCGCTGAACGTTTCCCCGCACGATGACGGGTCGATCGAGTTTGTACTTTCCATGGGGGAAGTACACTGTTGTTTTACCGGAGTCGATCGCTTTTTGAATGCCTTCAGAATCATCTAGGTCATCGTCGCGTTTGGCTCCGTAGGCTTCGACGTTAGCCCAGTTTTTGAGGTCGCTGTCAGCGAATTCTGGCGTTTCCTCTATCGGCAGGTTCAGGGTTTTTTGTCCAGAATCGAAGAGACTGATCGGTGAGGCGGAGACGAACTCGTCTACCTTCGCGCCAGTGACTAGCTTATCTTTGTTCGCGATCGCGGCTTTGTACCCTTCGACGCTAACATTCCGGACGAGGATATTACTGGAATTTTCAATAGCCACGGCTTGCGGCGAACCCCCACGGAGTTCCGAGTCAATTAGCACAATAGGCCCTGTCCAATTGCCGCCGTTACTAATCGCCGGTACTGAGTTGATGCTGGTTAGCTTGCGAATAGCGAGTACGAGGTCTTCATTTTTAATACCCACTACATTCTGGTTTTCTAATCGGATATTTTCCAGCACGACATTGTAGAGAGCAGAGCCACCCCGGATACCGATATCGAATCCCTTGACACTGACGTTTTTAATCAAGCAGGGACCCACCTCGCGAGTTAAGTCTAGACCAACTGCACCTTTACCATCGCCAGAAACGATCGCAATATTCTCCATCGCCCCCGTGTTGCTGGCGTTGAAATCGACACCAATCGCACCCGGATTTCCTTTACCCGTGTCGAAGGTCATGTCGAAGATATAGTTATTGTGAGCGCGGTTGCCTTTACCTGTGTCACCAGCTCCCAGCGAACCAGAGCGGACAATTGGCTTGGGTTGCTTGGGCTCGTTGAAGCCAGAGGAATTATCCTTCAGCTTGATAGTAGTTTTGGCGGTACCTTCACCCTGCCAGGTAAGGAAGGCTCCAAACACACCGTCCTTTCCCTTCCACTCGATCGCGTCACTAACCAGATAGGTTCCTGCTGGGAAGAAGAGCGTGCGATGCTTCGTTAGGTTTTCCTCGACAGCTTTACGGATAGCGGCTGTGTCGTCCGTAACACCGTCGCCCTTAGCTCCGTAATTCCGTACATTTACTAGATTGGCATCGGCTGGATAGACGGCAATCGTGGCTGCTGGGCTGTTCGCCGAGGCGAAGCAAGAGGGTAATGCGATCGCGCAGACTAGACCGCACAACACTAGGACTAAGAGCTTGCTCGTGGTGAGGCGCAGGCTCCAGCCTGTCGGACACTTGTGCTTGAGACTGCGTAATTTATGTAACAGGCAGTTGCGAAACAACATAAGGTTTATGAGTTTTTGACGCAATTTCCTTAAATCCAAGCGGAATATTAAAGAATTGTAAAAGTAACGAAAAATTAAGCAGCTGTGACTGTGAATTGTAAAGTTAGTGCGATCGATTTCTATGCCTAGCACGCTTGGGAGATTCTTCACCTAGAGATTATAAGGACGCATAGCTTTCTTTGTTTAAAGATTTTGTAAAGATAGCGCTGATTCTAGTGACACTTAACCGTGAAAGTACTTAAGATCAAAGCCGTCTGAAGAAATTGCATTAGTCAATTGCCTCTAAAGGATTTTTGCCATTTCTAAAAGTTACATTTGACTAAAGCTATTTCTCCCGTTAACCAATATCATGTATTGTTCCAAAACACTTAGTAAGAATGAGTTGAGGTAAAATCGATTTTTATTTGTCAGTTAGACTCAAGTTTAGTTTAACGATGAGGATAGTACACGGGTGTTTCATCTTCTGAATAGTAATCCAAGTTAATGCTTCATATCATTGATTTAGTAAAATCAAGGGCTGAGACACCATCTATAGCGTTTGTGTGTTCTCAAAGTTCCTTAGTATAGTGTCCGGCAAAATTTCCCGAAGTTCAGTCTTTTTCGATATAAATCTGGAGAACACAACTTAACTCGTATAGGTAAACTACTTCTAGAGATAATCTAGATGCTCGCGTTACAGTTTCCAGAACTCAAATCCATTGAGCAGAGCTGAAATTATAGCTACTGGTCAATCATTGTTAATTTCTGTAAGCTGTACCGAACACTAGGCTCGATTGCAACGAATATCTGTACAGGCAAGTTTTGACTGAGTAGCTTTTTCTACGTCTCCAAAAGGAGAGTAGATTTGATTCTTAATACCAGGTGCAAACTTAAGGTTTCATTATGAAAGTAGCAATTCTTGCAGGGGGCCTCGGTACTCGTCTTTCCGAAGAAACTGTCGAGAAGCCGAAGCCAATGGTAGAGATCGGTGGCCAACCGATTCTCTGGCACATCATGATGCATTATGCTCATTTTGGCTTTAAGGATTTTGCGATCGCGCTCGGCTATAAGGGCGAGGCAATCAAAAAATATATGGTGGACTACTGTTCGCTGCACAGTAATCTAACCGTCAGTTTGCAAAGCGGCGACGTAAAAATGCACGGTGGTACTTACAAACCCGATTGGACAGTCGATTTAGTAGATACTGGACTGTACACTAACACTGGCGGTCGCATCAAGCGCCTTGCTCCCTACATGGGCAATGAGACGTTTATGTTGACTTGGGGAGATGGAGTTTCCGATCTCAATTTGCAAGATTTACTAGCCTTCCACCGTTCCCATGGCAAATTAGCCACCTTAACGGCTGTTCGTCCACCTGCCCGTTTCGGTCATCTAGAACTCGACGGAAACCAAATTGTAGAGTTTTCGGAAAAGCCGCAGACAA
>DATNPC010000144.1:0-2335 GCA_036703375.1 Allocoleopsis sp. | reverse complement strand
GGGGGCAAATCCTGGCGATCGCCCTAACGGCTTATGCTGGGGAAACCAATCAGCAACAGGTGATTGCCGCAGGCTTTCAAAAGCACATCCCAACTACCTGATTCAAACAACTCTCTCCCTCCGGCTTTAGCCATCATGCTGGTATAGCTCAAGCTAGGAACAATTGTGACAGTTGCGTAAGTCCTGAAAAAAATAGATTGACACAAGATAAGTCGTGTCCTGTCAGCAGGACACAGGGTAAAATAACACAGACTAAAGTAATAAACAATTATTAAGGGAACGAAGAAATTGCTCGAATTTATCGCATCGAGCAAGAGGAAAAGTCTGGGGTGCGAGGGAAGAGCCAATCTCAGGAACCGGACAATTCTAGAGATGACGAACTGAAGAACGCTACTTCGTGACGGTGATGCGAGAAGCAAGCGGTGAGATTGCGCTCTTGGAAGTTTATGGCGGGTTGCATCATAGCTAGCGCTAAAAAATTGTGAAAAAAATACATACCAACCAGGACGAAAGGAAATGGATATTTCCGCCACCCTCAACGAAATCTTACTGCCTCCCTTTCTATTATTAATTGTTTTCTGGTTTGCGTGCTGCCAGCTTCCGCGTCATAGCGCAACAGTCGCCACAACAGAAGGTCCTGTAGAAACAGAACAGCCATCAGTTGAAACACTTCATGGCGACATAGAAACCGAACAAGAATTCACCACCGCGATCGAGCCTTCAGAACGTATAGAAGACTCACTGGAAGACCTGGCATCTCCAAGTAGCGTGGAAAATGTGACAGTGGAAAAAGCCACTCAAGAGGCACTTATGAAAACTGTAACGCCCGAACTGTATGCCCGGACAGTTGCTGTAATCGACAACCTAAATAAAGTCAAGGCTAGAAAACTTTGCAAGCCGCTCGGAATCCAGCAGAAGCGAAACGGTGTAGAGCTGACAAAAGAACTCATGGTAGCCAACATCAAACGAGTACTCAAGACAAACCCAGAACTGGTCATCTCTACAATTTCTGAAAAGCTCGAAATTGATCTTGTTGCGACAAAAGAAGATAGTCTTTCCTCAATTGATGTGATACAAATTGCCTAAGCAGTGACATCTCCCACACTTACCGCGTAGCGGGCGTCAAACTCCACTTAGGGAGAAGAGGAAATTCCTTAAATCGCCTTTCAAAAGTTGGGGGCGATCGCTGCCGCATGAGTTATCGTTGTTAACGCTCTTTTGTCAAACTGGGCGAACGCGATCACTGAAACCCTCACATGATGGGACTTGGCTCAATTGGGCTACGTTTTGGGAGTTTCTATGAGAAACGTACCGCTAAAATCCTTATTTCAGGAGACTTTCAGTGTTTAAGTTCGAGCGTGATTTTCCGAGACTGACAAAAGAGCGTTAAAATCCAGCCGACTGGATTTTAACAACACGCTAAAACAACACAATATAAGCTGTATTCTGGTGATAGGACACAAGCGTTACTTTTTCAGAAAAAGGTAAAAAATGCAACTATCCAAATGAAGCTTATGTGAGGAAGAACTTCACAAAAAGCTGAACCCTTGATTGCCGTCATGTTGCCTACAAGCAAACGTTGTTCAGCGCACACGGATTGCCGATCGCGCTCTCTCGAAGAGAATGCCTTATTAACGCTTCCCGGAATTGAACGAGAGCTTGTAATCAAAACGTCAGAGTTGGAGATTAAGCGATGAAAATGGGCTAACGCCCTAAAGACATAGAAAAATTAATGAACAAGTAAAACCCATGACTTCATCTGTTTTGACCATCGGGCTAATTGATGAAAAATTCTGTCCAATGGAAGCAATCAACTATGCAGAGTCAGTGGGTGTATCTAACGTTAAAACAATTGCTATTCAACCGCAATCTCCGAACCATCTGAATGAAGCAATCGAGGAAGCGGAAAAATGCGATGTCATCATTCTAGATTGTAAGCTCTTTCTAGATGATGACAGCTACCCATGCTTCTCTCCCGAACCACCAGAAACAGTAGATGGTATTGCGATGAGCAAAGCTGCTAAAGCCTTGTATGTGGTGTTTAAGGAAATGGGTAAAACAGTTATCGGCATTTCAGCGGAATCGAGCGAAGAGACTTGTTCAACTGAGATGCTGGCTATTACTAAAAAGCTGATTCAATCGGCACACAACGGTTAACAACGAGGCTTGCTCCATCTGTATTAAAGAAAGATTTCTCCATCCCTTATTTCGGGGATTGGAGAAATCTTTCTTTAATACAGATGAAGCAAGCCTTACTATTAACCGTTGTGTACCGATTGAATCAACCTTTTAGTAATAGCCAGCATCTCAGTTGAACAAGTCTCTTCGCTCGATT
>DATNPC010000143.1:0-4792 GCA_036703375.1 Allocoleopsis sp. | reverse complement strand
CACTCGTTTTTGCAGCGGTCATTTCTAAGTTTGCAGGATTGTACAACGATTTTAGACGATTGTTCTATTGCTTGCCCTTGAGTGATTCCTAGAATGAAGCTAAAGCAATGAAAAATCAGTTCGGCTTCTTGTAAGCATTTTGGATTTTTATTCAAGAGGAAACTCAGGTTTGATTGGGCAAGAGATTCGCCGACTGACAACAAAAATGGTGTCAAGGCTAACCTTGCTTCTTAAAAAATTTCCATCCCTACTGATAGAGCAAACGATAAGTGCTCAATCTCTACGATTGGGCTAGCAATCAACATGGCATTAAATCAAGGAATTAAGAAAATGGACATCAAAAAAAGTGGTTCACAGCCTTCCGCCAAAGGGCCAGCCGAGTATTTTACCGGCACTGTACGCATTGACCCCCTGTTCGAGGCACACGATCCAGCACGCACGTCTGGCGCTAGTGTCACGTTCGAGCCTGGTGCTAGAACCGCATGGCACACCCACCCGTTGGGCCAGACCCTGATCGTCACGGCTGGCTGTGGTCTTGTCCAGCGCTGGGGCGGCGCGATCGAACAAATTCAACCGGGGGACGTGGTCTGGTTTGCGCCAGGTGAGAAGCATTGGCACGGTGCCACACCGACTACAGCAATGACGCACATCGCGATTCAAGAATGGCTTGACGGCAAACCCGTGGACTGGCTGGAGAAAGTCAGCGACGAACAATACCAGTCCTGAGCGTTAAGACAATTCCAATCTTGTAATGCAAATACAGGAGTGTCATGCAAACACAGGAGTTCAAAATCAACAACACAAGGAGTCAAAAATGACAACCAACGAGAATGGAAACTTCACAGGAAAGGTTGCGTTTGTAACCGGAGCAGCGAACGGCATCGGTCGAGCTACGGCGCTGGCGTTTGCCCGTAAAGGCGCGGCGGTGGTGGTTGCTGACGTTTCGGAACAGGGCAATCAAGAAACGGCACGTATGATCGAAGACTTGGGCGGACAGGCGATCGCAGTCAAGTGCAATGTAACGCAAGCCGAGGACGTGAAGGCATCTCTGGACAAGACTATCGAGACCTTCGGGCGGCTGGACTTTGCCTTTAATAACGCTGGTGTGGAGCAGAAGAATGCAGCAACAGCGGAAATCGAAGCCCAAGAGTGGGATCGGATCGTAGACACCAACCTGCGCGGCGTTTTTCTGTGCATGAAGTATGAAATCCCGCTGTTACTCAAGCAAGGCGGTGGCGCGATCGTGAACACATCATCGGGTGCTGGCGTCATCGGCATCAAGGGCGGAGCCGCATACACCGCCGCAAAACACGGCGTGATCGGACTCACCAAGTCGGCAGCTCTCGACTACGCCGCGCAGAACATCCGCGTCAACGCCGTTGCCCCCGGTTACATTGACACACCAATGATGGAGCGCTTCACTGGCGGCACTTCTAAAGGACGCGAACAGGTAATCGCCCAAGAGCCGATCGGACGAATGGGTCAGCCCGAAGAGATCGCCAATGCTGTCGTCTGGCTGTGTTCGGACGCGGCTGCCTTCGTTGTCGGACACGCCCTGGTCGTTGATGGCGGTCAAACGGTGCAGTGATGGTTGGAGCAAAAGAACCTGACTCAGCAGAGCTGGAGAGAGTAGGAGCCACTAGATTGGCAAGTCCGCTCTTGTGGAACTCAGTCGTTACTCAACAAAAAGAGGAATCAGATGATTAAAGATAAAGTTGTAATTATTACCGGCGCATCATCAGGAATTGGTGAAGCAACTGCGAAATTGCTTGCCAGCAAAGGCGCTAGAGTCGTATTGGGCGCACGCCGCGAGCAACAACTAAAACAACTGGTTGATGAAATTCAAAGCGCCGGCGGACAAGCAGCCTATCAAGTGATGGATGTGGTTAACCCATCGGATAACACTGAGATCGTCAAGCTTGCCAAGGAAACATTTGGAAGCGTCGATGTGATTTTCTTGAACGCTGGCATCATGCCAACTTCTCCACTTTCTGCCTTGAAAACGGATGAATGGAATCAAACCGTTGATGTCAATATCAAGGGTGTCCTCAATGGTATCGCTGCGGTGTTGCCAACGTTTATTAGCCAAAAGTCTGGGCATGTTATCGCAACGTCATCGGTTGCTGGATTAAAAGCGTATCCAGGTGGTGCGATCTATGGTGGGACGAAATGGTTTGTACGCGATTTCATGGAAGTTCTACGCATGGAGTCTGCTCAAGAGGGGACTAACATTCGGACTGCGACCATTTATCCTGCTGCAATTAACACTGAGTTGTTAAATCAAATTACCCACCAAGATGCGGCTGAAAAAATGACGGCGTTGTACGAGAAACATGGCATCTCACCCGATCGCGTCGCCAATGTTGTGGCGTTTGCGATTGACCAGCCAGAAGACACAAACGTGAGCGAATTTACGATTGGCCCAACCACGCAGCCTTGGTAAGGATAGTGCTGGTGGTTAGCAAGAGTGCGATCGCCTCCGGAGGGCGCTCCCGCGCCATCGCGGCTGTGCAAGAGATGACCCAAGGTGGTGCAGAGTCAGTACTGGAGTGTGTGGGCAGTGAGTCTGCAATGGCAACCGTAGAGCGGTGTAACACAACGGCTTATTCCATCCCATCAAAACCCGCACACATTCTTTCCCGATAATCCGCCTCCTGCTTACTTAATACCGCTTCTCTCGCCATAAAAGTTGCTTGGTCTTCAGGAGGAGCATTGCGCGAAACGAGAGCTTCTGCATAATTTTCCAATCGCTCCCGCTCTAAACACCGTTCTACGGGAATCCAGTCTGTGCCAAAGCGAGCGCCGAGTAGACCGCCACATATGGCAGCAACGGTGTCCGTATCGTAGCCTTGACGGATAATTTCCGAAAGAATCGATGCTGGTTCTTGTTGCCCAAACAGCCCCATCGTCAGTGCATGCAACCCTCCCAGCAAAACAAATGCCTGATTGGGGTGTGCTTGGGTAAACCCTTCTGCTAGATGAGGTTGGGCAAGGGTCGATATTTCCTGACGGATGAGTGCTGGGGTATCCAGGTTTTTGGCAAACAGCTTGGCAATGGATTGAGAGATGAGATGACCTGCCGAACGGTCAATCGTCCAATCGGCATGTCCTGTCAGCCATTCGGTTTCGACAGTGGCTACCGCATCCGGCAGTTGCACCTTAATCTCCTCAAGGCTTTGCCCCGATAGGAGTGAGGCTGTCGTGTAGGCAATGGCATAGGCAAAAGCTCCAGCACGAATATCCCCGTGAGTCATGAGACTCGATTCCATTGCCACTTGGGCTAATATCGCCGGATTGTCTCGATAGACTGCGCCCAAAGGAGCGATACGCATGGTTGCACCAATCCCCGCCGAATGACTTCCTGTGGTTTGAGGTGGCTTTCGTTTCATCAGTTGATGGACGGCACTGGAGAAATTTCTGCCATAGCCTCGCCAGGCCCCAGCTTGCATGCCTCGCACCAGCCATTCTGCCCATGCCTCTCTCGACCAGTTAGAGAGGCAGACGTTGATTAATGCGATCGCTTGTTGCGTATCATCGGAATACAATCCCAACGGTCTTAAGCGCTTTAGTTTCTTATTTCCCTGTGAGGCAATTTTGGCTAAGGGATAGTCGCTGGGCAGTTCCTCGTACCGTCCATAGATGGCTTGAATTTCCGAGTCCCGCCAGCACTCAACTGGGCAACCCAGGATATCTCCCCAGGCTAGCCCCAGCAGTGAACCTTTGATTCGTTCTTTTTGTGTTGAGGGCATCGACAAGAAATTCTTTAGGAGGCGTAACTGGTTTGGTTCATGAAACCAGCCATCAAGTTGATTTCAGTATGAACGCTTTGAAACTGATCTGCAAGTTCCTCACGGAGTTGCAAACGCTACAATTTGCATACGATGAAGGAAGCGATCGCTTTTTAATGCCTAGCCCTGCTACGACCTCAATTCAATTACTCCAACGCCAAGCCGCATCCCTGTTACTTTACCAATCGGTGCTTTCTGGGGAAGTTGGTCAAGCGTTTGTCAATCTTCTACAATCTTTCCATCACAGCGATTCGGATGGTTTCAACAGCCTCTACGCTTACGGTAGATGGTTCAATGCCTTGGCGCATCGCACTCAAAGCTGGCAGGACTACCTCCTGACGCAAATCCTCACAGACGATAATCCCTTCACTCAACAGGTTCAACGCACCTCTTTGGAGAACTTACCTCCCGCCCTCATCGCTGCTGCCCAAAAGGACTTGCAAGCCTTACAAACACTTTACGACTGCAGTAGCGAACAACTCAGTAACTGGGTGCAAGTGGCGTCTAAATTGCCCGAAGCACCGATTCCTTGGCATCAGGATTTAGGGACACCCAGTTCGGCACCCGAGGCAAGTACGGCGGCACACGAGCAACAGATACGAGAGAAGCTGCAACATCTAGAAGATTGGGCAGATGCAGTAGAGTATCTAGCCGATTACTATCAGCGATCGGGTACGGGGTTATTCGCACAATATGGTGCATTGCGCTGGCAGTTCGGGAAGCTGATTGGCATTGCTCATCCCGACTCGGTACAGTTGAGCGATTTAGCCGGTTATGAGTCCCAGAAAGAGACGTTAGTCAAAAACACGGAGTTTTTACTTGCCGGTTATTCGGCTCTGCATGTCTTACTGTACGGCAGTCGCGGAACTGGCAAATCGTCGTTAGTCAAGGGATTGTTAAATAACTATAGAGAGCGCGGACTGCGCCTGATTGAAGTCGGTAAGTCTGATTTGAAAGACTTACCAGACATTGTCGAGCAACTGCGGGATGTGCCGCAGAAATTT
>DATNPC010000142.1:0-5815 GCA_036703375.1 Allocoleopsis sp. | reverse complement strand
ATTGAATTGTTTTCGCGATCGTCAGAGCTTGATTTAAGACTTCGATCGCCTGCTCTGGTTTGCTATCTTTAGCATACTGACGAGCGATAGTTTGCAAGGCTTTGACTTGGTCATCCTTACCATTCAAGGTGAGCGCAACTTGCTTAGAAAAGTCATATTGTCTAGCTTTGAGAGAGTGTTGAATAATCGACTCAAATAGCTCAACTTTAGGATCGGGATACTCTGCCAAGGGTAACAAAACGCGATCGGGGATAAGTTTAGCAAACTCAAATGCCTCAGCGTATCGTCCTACATTAAGATAGGCTCCAGCCGCTAAAGATCGAGGAAAGGCAAGCTCATTTTCATCTCCAGTCATTTGATTAATAATTGCCTTAGCTCTCTCTTCCTGTCCCGTGCTGATAAAGTCGGCTAGCCAACTGGATAAGGTAAATTCATTCGTTTTCTTGCTCAGTTCAAATGCTTGGGAAATAATGGCGGCGGCTTGTTGCTTCTGTCCTACAGCAAGGTGAGCTTGAGCTAAACTTTGTAGCGTTTGAACTTGAAGAGATGGATTCGTAATCGTTTGGGCAGTTTTTAACGCGATATCATAGCGTCCCGACTGCCAAGCTGCCTCAGCCAGCGATCGCGTCACGTCATTTTGATAATCTTGATTAGCCAGGGTTTGAACGAATGCCAGTGCCTGCTCGTATTGTTTGCGCTTAATGTACTCTGCCAAAATCTCAGCTTGAGCGCGGTATTGCTGATAGCCATCGGCTTGCAGAGTGCGGCTCAGTGCAATGGCTTCCTCAAATCGTCCTTGATTGGCATATCCGGTGACAATTTCGACTAACGCTCGATGTTTCGCTGCATCGAGCTTAAGGTTTTGGGCAAACTCTAAAGCTTGCTCGTACTTCTGCGCTTTTACATAAGCTTGAGTCAGCAGCACTTCCCCTTGCATTCTCACCGAGAAACCTTGATTATCCGGGAGGGGTTCGTCGTAGCTCATGGGGGAAAGGAGAGCGATCGCTTTTTCATAAGCACCGATTGCCCCATATTCAGCGATAATCTTGACTAAAATGGGGTTTCTCGTGTCTCTATTCTCAATGGTTTTTGCTAACTCAAAAGCTTGCGAGAGACTGCTAAGTGCCTTATCCGGCTGATTAGCCTTTGTCGAGGAACGAGCGCTATCAATCAATTCCCAAACGCGATCGACTACAGTAGGAGCAATTTGAGTAACTGGAGAAGCTGCCACCGTCACACCTTGTCGCTGTTGACTAGCCGAAGCAACCTCCACCAGTGGCAAGCTACTTAAACCACTCACCAGTAACAGCAAAATCCATTTTTTCACAGCGATTGAGCTCCTTGGCAGAGAACACATCCCAGAATCGATCTCTTCGGCTTAGCTGACTCGAAATCGGGACATTTTGTGTCTGGGAGAGGTTCCTTGAGAGATGGGGAGACGGGGAATTGAGACTAATGACACTGTTTGTTGAGCTGTTTCTCACCAACACCAAATTTGCTACAGTGAAACCTCAACGACTAGCCCACCTTGGTTCTAGTCGTAGCCTAGTTTGTGATTTACCCGTTCATGAAAATCTTGAGACTCTCCGCGATCGCATCTACAATGTGGCGTCGTTGGCTTAGTGTAGTGTTAGCCTTGTTGAGTGCGATCGCTTTTACCAGTTGTAGCTTGAACCAGTTTACCAGCGCAGCAGCACAGGTTCCGCAATTGGTAGAGGGGACTCTCGGAGAACCAAAAACCTTTAATTACCCCCTGAGTCAAGAGTCACCCAACGTTTTTGGTTTGATTTATGAAGGGTTAATTGGTGAGAATGGTCTGACGGGTGAAATAGAGCCAGCGCTAGCACAATCTTGGGAGATTGCTCCGGATAAAAAGCGGATTGTTTTTACAATGCGCGAAGGGCTAAAGTGGTCGGATGGCCAACCCTTAACCGTTGATGATGTCGTGTTTACCTACAATGACATCTACTTCAACGAAAAGATTCCAACTGATATCAGAGATATTCTCAAAATTGGCAAGAATCGTCTCTTGCCCAGCGTGCGAAAACTCGATGAACGACGAGTTGAATTTACGGTACCGGAACCTTTTGCTCCTTTTTTACGCTACACGGGACTTGCCATTTTACCTGCTCATGCCCTGCGCGAGTCAGTCACAACTAAAGATGCCAAAGGAAATCTGAAATTTCTGTCCACTTGGGGAACCGATACTGACCCCAAAAAAATTATTTGTAATGGTCTTTATACCTTAGAGAGGTATGAAACAAGCCAACGGGTCATCTTTCGGCGCAATCCCTACTTCTGGCGCAAGGATACTCAAGGAAACCCTCAACCTTATATCGAGCGAATTATCTGGCAGCTTGTGGAGAATACGGATACCTCGTTTCTCCAATTTCGTTCTGGAGGATTAGACAGTCTCGACCTCTCGCCGGAATATTTTTCCCTCCTCAAGAAAGAAGAAAAACGTGGTAAATTCACGATTTACAACGGTGGACCAGAAATGAGTACGACGTTTTTGGTTTTTAATTTAAATAAAGCTAAAAGTTTTAAAGGTCAACCTCTGGTAGATCCAATTAAATCCCGTTGGTTCAATACGCTGGAATTTAGACAAGCTGTCGCTCATGCGATCGATCGCGAGAGGATGCTGAACAATCTTTTCCAGGGTTTGGGCGAACCGCAAAACTCCCCAATTTACAAGCAAAGCCCCTACTATTTATCCCCAAAAGAAGGACTCAAAGTCTACAATTACGATCCAGAACGAGCCAAACAACTGCTGACATCAGCCGGATTTAAGTACGATGCAGCGGGTCAACTCTTTGATGCCGACGGCAATCGAGTGCGCTTTTCAATGCTCACCAACTCAGGTAATAAACTACGGGAAGCGATTGGCGTTCAGATCAAAAATGACTTGAGCCGGATTGGGATTCAAGTCGATTATAGTGCGATCGCATTTAATGTGTTGCTGGATAAGGTCTATACTCAACGGCAATGGGATAGTTACATCGGCAAAATTGGCGGAGGTGGCGTCGAACCTAATGGTGGAGCAAACACCTGGAATACCAAAGGCGGCTTACATACCTTTAACCTCGGCCCTCAGCCAGGAGGCTCACCGATACAAGGTTGGCAGCCTGCGGATTGGGAACTAAAAATTGAAGACTTATATATCAAGGGTGCCAGCGAACTGGATGAAGCAAAGCGCAAGGCTATCTACGCCGAAAGCCAACGCGTCACTCAGGAATATTTGCCCTATATTTATTTAGTGAACCCACTGGCAATGGAGGCGGTACGCGATCGCGTTCAGGGGATTAAGTACAGTGCATTAGGAGGCGCGTTCTGGAATCTCTATGAATTGAGAGCGGCAACAAATTTGTCAGACTAATTGTAAGAGGGCAGAAGGCAGAAGGCAGAAGGCCTTTTGACTTTTTCAACTACATAGTTATTTCTGCCACGCTGCATTAAGCTGTCGTACATTTAGCTAGCAAGTTCATAATTCAATTAGAAGATTTCTGGCGGGATAGGCATCTTGTCCATCCCAAACATGCCAACAGAACGCCACTGGTACTCGCGCAGGTTGATTTTGCCTTCCGGACTAAATTTTATCCCTTCTTGTTCGAGCAGCAAGCGTTGCAAGGAATCTGTTCCATGACGTAAGGGCGAGTGGGATATCTCGCCCTTGGCATTAATCACTCGATGCCACGGAATATCGGAGAGACGCATATCCACGCGATACAAAGCGTATCCTACCAAACGCGGTTTGCCATACAACCCAGCGAGTTCTGCCACCTGTCCATAGGTTGCCACTTGACCTTTCGGTATTTGGCGAACTATACGATAAATATCGTCATAACTGGACATTTGGCGTGTCTCTCCTACCATGTTGAAGTGTTGGCGTTAGCCTAACCTGTCGTCAGGTTTATCGCTCCCCAAATGAATATTAATGTTGACAAAGTATCAAGCCAAACCACTGTTTTGGGTCAGTCCAAACTTGCAGTGGCTTTAACCCCTTGACTTGAAGTTCCTGTTGCATCACGCTTAGGTTAAACTTGCGAGAAATTTCCGTCATGATAGTTTCACCCGCGTCAAATTGAACCGTCAGATCGAGCGCATTTAACCGCACGGTGTGGGCTTTCAAGCATCGTAAATGCATCTCAATTTGATGAAGCTGCTCGTTGTAAAATGCCCAATGCTCAAACAACTGAGGATCGAAATTTCCATCAAACCGCCAATTTAGGTGTTTCAGCATATTGAGATTAAATTCAGCTGTCACTCCCTGGCTATCGTTATAAGCAGCTTCCAACAAGTGTTTTGGCTTTTGCAGGTCAATTCCTAATAAGAAATATTCACCCAGTTCTAAAGCATCTGTAATTTGTGAGAAAAAGACATCGCACTCTTGGGGATTGAGATTACCTAGCGTACTACCTAGGAAAAAAATCATACGACTGGGTAGCTGCGTTGGAGGCAATTGTTTCAGCGCTAATTCATAAGTGCTGACCAAACCCCGAACGTTAAGGGAGGGATATTCACAAAGTAACTGCCGCGCACTGCTTTCTAAGATTCCAGCACTGACATCAATCGGGACATAACGTAGTAAGTCGGATTGAGTATTATAGGCATCTAGTAAAAGGCGGGTTTTTGTCGAACTTCCACTCCCCAGTTCTACCAGTTCGCAATCACCTGTTAGTTGAGCAATCTCGCTGGCATATTGACGTAGAATAGACGCTTCTGTCCGCGTTGGATAATATTCTGGAAGCTCGCAGATTTGCTCAAATAATTGAGAACCGCGATCGTCATAGAAATATTTAGGGGGTAAAGTTTTGGGGGTTTGAGTTAATCCTTGGATAACATCGCTACCAAAGTTGATCTCATCCTCAGAGGGAGCGCTGATATTATGTAATTGTTCGATTTGTAGGCGTTCCTCTAGTAGAGAGGAGTGCTGGTGATAAATTTCACTAACGCTAAGAGTACTTTGATTGGAATTTCTCACGTCAATATCTTCCCTACAGTGGCATTAGAGCAGTTAGTAGTTAGTAGTTAGTAGTTAGTAGAAACCGTTCAAGACAACTAACTACTAGCCACTAACAACCAACGTCTAACCTACGTGCAAGCGTAAAACCAAACGATATGGCAAGCTTGATGGCGCTAGGCTAGGCAACATTACGAGCACAGCGGAAACCCGCCAAAATTTGGCGAATGCCAGGATAATACCAGTTACGAAAGCTAGAACGCATCGCCCAAGGGCGGGTTGCCCAGCTACCCCCTTTAAGCACTCGATGCTGTCCGTCGAAATACGTTTGCGAATAACCTCGGTAAGGATAGGCAACAAATCCCTCGTAGCCATCGAACCAGGTTGATGTCCATTCCCAAACGTTGCCGAGCATGTCGTAGCAACCATAAGCACTCTGCCCTGCGGGATAGGCGTTGACAGGTGTTGTCTGTCCAACGACATTGCTGTGATTGCATTGATGAGCGTTGGGTTCTGCTTCGCCCCAGGCATAAGTTTGGCAACGCCTTGTTGCGGCATCCCAACTGGCGGCTTTCTCCCATTGAGCTTCCGTCGGCAATTGCTTTCCGACAAATCGTGCATAGGCTTCGGCTTCATAGTAGCTAATGCCGCAAACGGGGTGGTTATCCCAGGTTGTTGTATCTGACCAGTAGAGGGGTTGAGCGACGGGGTGTTCCTGAAGCCAGTGCCATCCTTCATTAGACCACCATTCGCTGTTTTGGTAGCCACCTGCTTCTATGAAGACTCGGTACTCTCTACAAGTAACCGGATAGCGATCGATCCAGTAAGTATCCAGGTAGACTGGATGACGCGGAC
>DATNPC010000141.1:0-4928 GCA_036703375.1 Allocoleopsis sp. | reverse complement strand
TTGATGGTTCATTGTTCATTGGCTGACACCTTTGAACTAGGAATGCTAAGGTGTAATCTATGCCTTCGAGAACCGCTATAAGATGGAGGAATTCTAGATTATGACATTATAAACTGTAGGAAGAAGATATGAGACGCTTTACTGTTTTTACGTTTCTGTATCTAGCAGCAGGACTATGCCTGAATTTGATTGCTTTTGGGAAGCATAACTTGACTCCAATGCTTGAAAGAGTTCTGCTCGGCAACGCCGGAATGTTATACCTTTTTGCAGCACTGAGTATCTCTCGGTTTTGGCAACAAATCCTTCTCAACAGTAGAATGAGACTCCGCGATCGACCCACTTGGAGACAGAAATTGAGTGCGATCAGCCCTTGGCTAATCATTACCGTGACAGTTTGTTCATTCATACTTTCTGTGCTAACTAATCAGCGAAAAACTGATGTAATTGCACAGGCAGTTTCGGGAATAACGCTTATATTGCTGTGTATAGAATGGCTTTTAAACAGACACAAAATTCAGTCATAAGCTAATAGGAATGAATGATACAGATCAAATACAATACACGAAAACATTACAAAATTTTGTATGCTTTTTGCTATGTCAATGCCTTATTTAAAGAGAACATTCCGCCTCGCCATTTCATGAAAATGCGGTGAGCTAGTTTTCAAACCCCCTTTCAGTTCAACCTAGGAGGAAGAGAGGTATGAAGCGATTTACGCTGAACACGACTCTAATGGGCAAAGTCACTAATGTGAAAACAGAGGAAGGAGCATTTAATATCAAATCCCGATGAAGCACCTATAGCTACTGCATTCACCTCATGATAACCATCTTCTATTGAATAAGTTGATTTTACGTACACCTATTACTTTCAAAGAAAGGTCAATAAGCTTTTTGGCAACGTCAAATCTGTAGGTTTCGTTATCGAAATTGTGACTCAAGGTGCGCTCAATGCATAACCTCTCTAAACGCAAACGGGATCGTGGTGTTATCCTCACTCATCAGGGATGGCAAAAGTTGCAACGAGCCAAGCAGGCAGTTGAGGTTCAGCAAAACTGGGGTCAACGCTTTACCTTTGAACAACTCAGCGATCGCACAGGTCTATCACAGCAAACCGTCTCTCGCATCCTCAAGCGTAAAGAAGGAGTAGACAAGCAATCGCTGGAGTACTTCTTGAGAGCCTTTAGTTTGGAGTTGTCCCAAGGAGACTGTACCCCACCCGTCTCCCCATTTGAGGAACTAGCAGCCAGACAGGAAAACCTACAACAGGATTGGGGGGAAGCGATAGATGTGTCCTTGTTCTGTGGTCGAGAGGAAGAATTGGCACAGCTGAGGGAGTGGGTTTTGGAAGAGCATTGTCGGTTACTGACTCTACTAGGAATCGGTGGGATCGGCAAAAGCTCACTGGCAGTGAAGCTAGCCCTCTCTATCCAAACGGAGTTTGAGGTGGTTATCTGGCGTTCGTTGCAGAATGCACCACCACTAGAGGAGTTACTGGGGAGTATTCTGCAATCAGTAATGCGGGTGCAGACCGAGAATCAGTTCCTGCCCACCAGCTTAGATGAGAGATTAGCCAAGCTGATGGAGAGCCTGCGTTCCTCACGCTGTCTGTTGATTCTAGACAATGCAGAGACGATTCTGTGCAGTGGAGAGCGGACTGGGCAATTTCGAGCGGGCTATGAGGGGTATGGTCAACTGCTACAGTATATCGGCGAGGTACCTCATCAAAGTTGCTTGATTCTCACCAGTCGGGAAAAGCCTCAAGAAATTGCACGGCTTGCAGGTGAGAAGTTACCCGTGCGATCGCATCTATTGAGGAAACTGACACCGGCTGAAAGTCGAGAACTGTTCCGACAGAAGGGGCAATTTACAGGTTCAGAGGCAGAGTGGAGCAAACTGGTTGAACACTATGGAGGTAATCCATTAGCTCTGAAAATGGTAGCAGCAGCGACTCAAGAGCTGTTTAACGGCAGAATTGGGGGAGTGTTGGACTATGTGAACCAAGGAACACTGGTCTTTGAGGATATCCGCAATCTGCTCGAGCGGCAGTTCAATCGGTTGTCGGAAGTAGATCGGGAGGTGATCTACTGGTTGGCAATTAACCGAGAGCCTGTGTCACTTTCAGAGTTACGTGAGGACATCTTCCCAGCAGCCTCAAGGCGAAAGTTACCAGCAGCAATTGACTCCCTGTTGAGGCGGTCATTAATTGACAATAATGCCGATCAATTTTCACTGCAACCAACAGTGATGGAGTATGCAATGGAACGCTTTGTAGACCTCTTGTATGAAGAGATTACTACGGAAGAACCCAGATTATTGCTCAGCCATGCTCTGATGAAAGCGATGGCAAAAGACTACGTCAGAGAAAGTCAGATTTGCCTGATTTTAGAGCCGATTCTCTCTAGACTCCATAGAACCTTTAAGTCAAAGAAAAATATTGAAGATAAGCTCAATCGAATTTTAGTCAAAATCCGAGAAGAATTTTCAGTCTCATCTGGCTATGGAGTCGGAAATCTGATTAACTTTTTGAAGGCTTTGGAGGCACTGGAAGATTAGAAAAGGGTTTGTCGCTTTTGCGCTATGGTTCTCAGCAACTGCTCGAATAGCTCAATCGACTGCTGCACTTCCTCGGTCAGTAGCCGCTCTGCGATCGCATCTAAAGAGATTCCCAACTGCGGCAAGCTATCTAAAATTCGGTGAGCAGCTTCTAAGTTTTCAGTCAGACTGGCTCGTAGTGGGCTGTACTTGCGGTATTCCTCCAGGGTTGTCGAAGACAGCGCGATCGCTGTATCCGTGCCGATGAGGGATTCGAGGAAAAGCCGTTCATCGGATGGAGAGTTGCTGATACCACCGCTATCCCACAACAAACGCTGCGGCTGAGCTCCTTGGGCAGCGAGGCTCCGCCAGCGATCGCTTTGATAGAGAACCCGGTAGCGCTGATAAGTTAGCTTTGCCTGAGCAATAGCAACGCGACCCTGCAAACTTTCAAGTATTGCCCGTTCATGCTCATCAGTAACAGTATCTAATCGTGCGGTGACGAGCGCGTTAATAAACTTATCCAGACGACACACCGAGAAACTGGCAACACTAGCGACCTTGCTAAGCTCACTTCCTTGAGCTGCCAAGGTTTCCAGCCCCCTCAGATATGCCTGTGCGACCTGTTCGTAAACGGCTTGGGAAAACAGCAAAGTGACATTGACGTTGATGCCCTCACAGATCAGTTGCTCGACAATTGAGAGCGTGGTTGGAGTTGCCGGAACCTTGAGCATCAAGTTAGACCAACCTACAAGCTGCCACAGCCGTTGGGCTTCAGTGAGGGTCGCCTGAGCATCGAACACAACTTGGGGGGAGAGATCCAGATTAACAAAGCCATCGTACCCCTGAGTCTGGTCGTGGACAACCTTGAGCAGGTCAGCCGCCAGGTGCATATCCCGAATGATGATGCTTTCGTAGAGCGATCGCACATCCATCTCCGGTTGGTGCGCGATCGCCCTAAAGTCTTGGTGGTAGTCTTTACCCCAAATTACTTGCTCTAGACTGATGAAATTTGAGAGGACACCCCGCAAGCCACCTTCGGTAATGTACTGCTGCAACTGACCACTGACAATGAAACCACGCTCAAAGTTGTCGAGCCAAACAGATTGACCCCGACGCCAAAGGGTTTGCGGGAGGTTCATGAATTTAGCGGATGAATCTAACTCTGATAATTGTCTGGAATTTGAGTAGACGAAGTCACCACAGTACAGGATTCTTCGTTAGTTGCACCAGTTAAGATAAGACAGTGAAGCTCTAACTTAACAACAGAGTATAAAGCAAAAGTTAAGGGCAGGTGTCTGAATACCTATATATAGGTTGTGTTGAGGCAAGAACGAAACTCAGCTAACAACGTTTAGGTTGAACCACAGTGACACTCAGTCTAACTATGACTATTTTCAAAGTAGGCACCATGAGATGAAAGCTCACAACGAACAGATGAAAATTTTTCTCCCCCAGCCTGCTCAGCTTCCCCTGCTATTTTCAGCGTAGTTCCCATGCAGTCGGCACTTAGCGCACAAAGAAGGAATGAAAATATTTTCCCTCTGCTCCCTTGCTGTGTAAACTCTCCTACTATCATTCCTGGATTGAGGCTTAAGTTGTAGTTTTGCCGATCGATCTTGTCTGTTCTCAATCTTAGCTGAACCCAATACTAGATTCAGGTAGGCAGTGATTCTCCCTACATTGGAGCGCTACAACTGCGCCCATGCCCAGAACTATATTTTTGCTTGCCAATCTTGCACAGTGAATTTACTTACAACTACAGATAAGAATCTCTGTAATTGTAACTGCTTATAACTGCTACTCATTTTTTACTATCAAGGAGGCAGAAGAAGATGGTTGTCCATACCCCTTATGAAACCGGAAAAAATGCTTCAGAAGTTGAGCGACTTAAACAGCAATCTACAATTGGTCGCCTACTGTATGAATTACAGATGATCTTCCAGAAGGAGAATGCCGAAAATCCGAGTTCAGAGGCAGTTAAGGAGTTCAAAAAAAATCTTGACACCCTCGAAAACCGATACAAAGATGAGATTCCCAAGATTGTTGATGAGTATCAAAAGGAGTATCCTAATTTCATTAGAGAGAAATTACCAAAGGCTGAGGAACAATACAAGAAGCTTGTCAATTGGACTGATGATATTGACAATCCTGGGGCTAGCTTGCGGAAAACCATCAGAGGCTTGAGAGAGAAATCCTACAACCAGATGGAGATTGACTTCAAGGCTCAATGGGAGCAGGCTAGGGATGAGTTTAAAAATTGTAAGTGTGGTCGGGAGCAAGCTCAAAAGCTAAAACAGCAGGCCGATGAAGATTTTGAAATTCAAAAAAAATTTAAGGACCAAGTTAACACTTGGTTCAAGGAGTGTGATGAGCTATATCAACAGGCAGAAC
>DATNPC010000140.1:0-6370 GCA_036703375.1 Allocoleopsis sp. | reverse complement strand
ATACGAGATGCTTGAGGGTAAGCCATGTAAACAGAACGTTCCTAATCAGTCGAGACAGCGACTTGGAGTGAGTGTGTCTCTCCTCTTTTTTACCACCCCAAGGGGTGGTCAGTTACTTCTGCCGGGATGCACTAGCCATGCGGGCTGACATCATTCACGTCATGCGAAGCGGTGAGATTGTCGAGTCAGGCAATCACGATGAACTACTTTCTCAGGGTGGACTCTATGCCCAGTCGTGGACAGCACAAATGTACGGTGATTCTAGCCTACATGAGAAAGCCCAAGAGCAGCAGGTCTAAATGCGATCGCTGAACTAACAAATTAGTCTTCAAAGCAGTAGTTATAAAATGCATACAACACTTTCCCTTCCTTCAGACGTAGAGAGGCGTCCTGAGATCGAGCTACTGCTTTGCTGTAGCCGAACTCGCCTCGATTCTCAAAGAACCCAGTTGCTGAGCATCCTGGTGCAAGAAGAGATTGATTGGACTTATTTAATCCAAATAGCACTCCGGCAGGGAGTGATGCCATTGCTGTATTTCAATCTCAATACTACTTGTCCAGATGCTGTGCCTAAAACGGTGCTGGAGCAGTTGCGAAATCATTTTCAATCCAATGCTCTCAATAGCCTTTTTTTAGCCAGCGAACTGCTGAAATTACTGAATCTATTCAATGAAAATGCCATTCCTACTATTCCTTTTAAAGGGCCTGTTCTCACGGCTGAAGTTTACGGCAATCTCACACTACGACAGTTCTGCGATCTAGATATTCTGGTGAGAGAGCAAGATTTCTTAAAAGCCAGAGAATTGCTAATCTTAGAAGGATATCAACCACTCTATGAATTTGATTGGGAGCAGAGTTTCGCACAGAGCCAGAGTGGCATTCATGTCGATTTACACCAAGGACTTACATCACGATACTTCCCCGTTCACTTCGATTTCGATCGCTGTTGGCAGCGCCTCGAATCCGTATCCTTAGCTGGCACAACGGTCATGAATTTGTCGGCAGAGGACTTGCTGATTATCCTCTGCGTCCAGGTAGCAAAAGATTGTTGGTATGAGCGAGATCAGCTGATTAAAATCTGCGACATTGCAGAACTCATCAATGCTCATCAGAGCTTAGATTGGAAAGACGTTTTGGAGCAAGCACACCTTCTCGGTTGTAAACGGATGCTGTTTCTTAGTCTTCTCTTAGCGCATGAGCTACTAGATACCGCTTTGCCTCAAACTGTTTTGCTCGAACTACAAGCGAATTCAGCGGTTATGTCACTTGCCGTAAAGATACGCGATCGCTTTTTCCAAAATACCTATATTCCACCGGATACAATTGAAAGCCCTCTCAAGAGATTACTCAGAAGTGCTATCTTTAATTTCCGAATCAGGGAACGATGGCAAGACAAGCTTCCTTATATTTTCTTTCTTCTGAAGTCAGCTATCATTCCCAACGCCAACGATTGCGAACTAGTGTCACTACCAGCATCCCTTTCTTGTCTTTACTATCTACTTAAACCCGTGCGGCTAGTGGAGAAATATGGATGGAAGCCATTACAAAATCTGCTCAAACGTCTTCATTTCCCATTTCTAGCTTGAAAAAATAACTCTTGGGATTTTTAACTTTTCTATTATTCTCTACAATGATATTATTATGCTGCTTCAAGGCTGTCTATTAACCTGTAAAATAAAACTTCAATAAAAAAGTTGAAACAACGACTTGATACATTATTAGTCGATCTTAACCTTTGTTCCTCGCGGCAAGAGGCGCAACGACTGATTCGTGCTGGCGAGGTATTGGTGAACCAGCAAGTCGTTGATAAACCGGGAACCGAGATTGAAACTACCGCCGAAATTCATGTTAAAGAGAAATCTCCTTACGTTTCTAGAGGTGGTGAAAAGCTAGCCAAAGCTTTAAACGAGTTTGATATTCCTGTGGAAGGACGCATTTGCCTCGATGGTGGAATCTCTACGGGTGGCTTTACCGACTGCTTGCTGCAAGCTGGGGCAAAAAAGGTTTACGGCGTTGATGTCGGTTACGGACAAGTTGCCTGGAGTCTGCGAAATGATGAACGAGTTGTCTTGAGAGAACGCACGAATCTGCGCTACCTTCAACCTGACCAATTATATGGTGACAACCCGCTGGCAGATTTGGGGGTTGTTGATGTCTCGTTTATTTCCCTAACTAAAATTCTCGATGCCCTGTGGAACCTGCTGCAACCGCCTCGTGAGATGGTGTTGCTGGTGAAACCGCAATTTGAGGTGGGTCGATCGCGTGTGGGGAAAAAAGGAGTCGTGCGCGATCCGAACGATCAAGCCGATGCGATCGCGCAAGTCTTACAAGCGGCTCAAAAGCTAGGCTGGCTCTACAAAGATTTAACTTGGTCGCCCGTGACTGGTCCTGCTGGCAACATCGAGTATCTCCTTTGGCTGGGGATGGAGAGTCAAGCACAGCCTCCCGATTTAGCCGCTATTAAACAGATAACTCAATCCGCTATTTCTCACTTTCGTAATACTTTAGAAACATGAAACTTTCTGTTAACTTCGTTACTGTTTAACTCAAAGGTGTGGGAATCTGAAACTATCAGCCTGTTTTAGTCGTTAAACAGAGGCATAAACTATGAGTACCGAAGAGCAAGCACGGGAAGTACTAACACAACATCGTCACCATGACGAACACCTGAAAGAATCGATGTTAGACCGTGCCGAGGCAGAGGTGGATAATCCTAACCATGCAGATAACCAAACTCAAGAACAAGCACGAGAGTTAGTAGCCCAGCAGCGTCATAATGACGAACAATTGAAGGAGGCAATGCTCAACCGTGCCAAGGCAGATATCAGCATTTCTCACGACACCACTGATGCCTCCACCACTCAAGCTTGAACATCCCAAGTTTTTCTGAAAAATTGATAGCAAAATTGCTTTTATACAGGAGCCTGCAACCGCAGGCTCTGTTTGTATGCCTCAGCTAGAGCGAAAAAAAATTACTGATTGCCCACCCGACTTGCATAAGGGGTTATGCGACCAGAGATAGATATAGCTAGAGTTAGTTGCCCAACCCCGCTTTTCCCACCCAGCGGGGTTTTTTTGTGCCGAAACACAGCCTTATCCGATCTGCTTCGGCATTGTTATTGTGGCTAAAGACGTTGTAGGGATACGAGAACTTCGATACTTCAGCCTGCAATTAACCGAAAAAAACTGGAATTCAAGCCCCGCCCTTCTAGGGCGGTGAGTGTCAAGTTCCGAGACTAATCACAATCTCGGTTATTCACGTTGTTCTTGGGTGTAGTGGTATTACACAAGACCGCACTATGCATGTTCGTGTTCATCAGGTTGGCATCCTTCAAGATGGCCCCTGTTAGGTTAGCACGACTTAGGTTTGCCCCGGTTAGATTGGCACCTGTTAGGTTGGCACCACTGAGGTTAACATCCCAGAGAACAGCATTGGTCAAGTCAGCACCTGTAAGATCGGCTTTACTAAGATTGGCACCCGTCAAGGCTCCGTAGCTTAAATTAGCACCACTGAGGTTCGCACTACTGAGACTAGCAGCCCTAAGACTGGCTCCCCAGAGGCTAGCGCCATTTAATTTAGCACTCGTCAAAATGGCATTACTGAGATTGGCACGCGTCAGATCGGCTCCAGTGAGGTTCGCACTATCGAGCCTCGTGCTGATTAAATCGGCATGACTGAGATTAGCACTATTGAGGTTAGCACTATTGAGGTCAGCACCACTTAGGTTACAGCGAGGACATCCACCCGTTGCTTGCAGTTGTGCAACTTGAGCAGGATTCTCGGCATGAGTCGGAGTTGCCAGTAAAGAGGAAGCCAGAACTAAAGCGGTCAGAATTTTGAATTTCATGTCTGTTGGTACACCTCGCCGTAAAAAGTTAGAAAAATCAGGTCATGACGATTCGGTAAATCATGACAATATAGCCGACAGTCGGTCGTATTGAACCGCGATTGCGGCTCTTGCACCCTATTGTTTACCCAATCTTTTCAATTTGATGAGTCCGACTGCATAAGTGCATTGCCTTCAGAGATACAGGTAAGCAACGTCGCTCAAGTCTCAAGGCAATGAAACCTCTAAAATTTCCGATTGTATCCACTCTCGCACTTTTCACCTTGGCTGGACTAGTTGCTTTCTACATGCCCCTCCCGCAGACAGGAGACTCATCCAGTGTTATCTCTAAGATGTTTCGATAGTTAGGGATAAGGTTCCAAGCGAACATTACTAAACTTTTTCTCCTTGTTCAGTTCAGGGGTAAGGCTATGACTACAGAGGATTTTCAGGAATTTGGCGATGCCCCTCCCAGCTGCTGACACAATTCCTGACGCAAACGGTAGAGAATTGTGTCTGGCTCGACTTGAGTGAGAATGTCTTGAATCACTGTACTCGGACCGAGAGGCCCCCAAGTGCAGCCTTGTTCTAGATACACCTGTGCAGCATGACCGACAGTATAAGCCCCGTAACCCGCAATTCCGGCTTGAGCGATCGCACTTCCTGCAAATGCAGTGAGTCCCGATGGACTGTCAACCGTGCTGGCAACAGCCGAGGCACTCTTGCCCAACCCTAAAAGTAAACTGCTACCCAGTTCGCCCAAGAGTAGACCTCCAGAACTAACTACAATCTTTTTCCACAGTTTTCCGGCTTCGTAGCTGGTCATGGGTAGACCATAGAGCCGCGAGAGCGAACGAATAAGGGCTAAGTCAGCCAGGGTACCGCCCAAGACATCGACCACACCAATGGGATTGAGACCAACGGCTAGCGCTTTATACTTAGTGAAGCGCCAGATTAAGTCATCCGCTTCAGTTCTACGGAAGTCAAGCGTTTTTTGGGCAATTCGGGCTTCTGCATTGCGGGCTTGAAACAAGGCGTTGAGGGCCAAAAGCGATCGCCCTTCTCGATTGAGCACCTTCAAGATTTTTTGCCTGAGTTCATCGATTTGAGGTGGCGGCGTTTCCCACTCATAGGTCACCTGACCATCCGGCCACTCAATCCGTACTTCCAAAGGAGCGGGTTCTGCGGCAACCATAACAATTTCATCGGTTGACAGCATCTTTTGCAAACGCCGGTCTTTTGGACTGCCAGTACCAAGCTGTTGTAACTGATGGTAAATTGCCTCTCGGTCTTTGTCCGGGTAGAGGTCAACTTTGTTAAACACCAAAATTATCGGCTTTTGAGCTTGCCGCAGTTCGCACAATGCCTGATACTCAGTGCGCGTGATATCGCCAGCGACTATAAATAAAATTAAATCAGCTTGTGCGGCAACCTCCCGTGCCATCTGTGCCCTTGCCTCACCCTCAATTTCATCTAAACCAGGAGTATCGATCAACTCCACCTGTACTTTCCCGCCACTACTCGGCGTCCAGCGAACTGAGCGAGGCCATTGAGTGACGCCATTAATCGGACCCGTTTGGAGAATTTTCTGCCCTATCAAGGCATTGACCACGGCTGATTTACCGCGACTGACTAGCCCAAACGTCGCGATGCGAATCACACCTTGGTCTAGCTTATCAAGGGAAGACTTTAAGACTTCCAATTCCGGGCGCAATGCAGCTTGCAACTCCACATCGGGGAGGTGGTTGTGGTGGCGACGCAAGTTAGAATACCAGGACAAAGCTTGCCGCAAACTCGCACGAGTGCGGTTGAAGTGAGTGTCCTGCTGGTTGTCACGCCCTGTTGGTATCTGACTGGTCGCAGTTGGGTTAGTTTCGGAGAATTGAGACTGATTCAAGGCTATACAGACAAGGACAGGCTACAAATCTATTGTCCTTTATTCGTAAAGCAGTTGGTCTGACTTTCACGCGGGCAATAGTCAGAAAGGTTTCGAGCTGTCAATGTCCGACAACTCTATCGAATCACCCAAGTTGGTGTTAAAAGGAAAGCGCGGGTATGACCATGAAATCTACCAGTACCCAAAATTTGCCCTTTGTTATTGATATCCATTGCCTCGGTGAGTACCCATCCAGAATTTTCAGGAATTAAGCTGTTGAGATCTTTCATCACACCATCCCACAAGAAAGCGTGGGGATCGCTACTACTGGTGACCGAATAACCCACAACTTGCCCCCTATCGTTGATACCATAAGCTGTGCTGTAATTACCACCAGGGAGGAAACCTAAGTCTTTCATCCTGCCTTTCTCCCACAAGAAGGCATGGTGAGTAATATTATCTCTCTTCTAAGTAACTGCTCACCGCAACAAAGTTGCGGTATCGCTAATGATGCAAGCGGTAGCGGTATAGAACCCATTTGAGATCTCAGGACAGGGCTGCAAGCCGCTTAAGCATTAGCCTGACAAAACAGAGGTTAATCTTAGTTGTTGCATGAGATAGAGTGCGCTCAAAGTTTTTCACGAGACTTTTACAGCGCTCCATCCAA
>DATNPC010000139.1:0-3706 GCA_036703375.1 Allocoleopsis sp. | reverse complement strand
TTGGCATGAAATTGTTGTCCTGGAAAACTTGAGCTTGAGACTGCGAAACGATCGCATATTTCGATAGTTGGCGTAACTTTGTCTTGAGCCAATCCACGGGAGTTCTGCTGCAAACGCTGCTTTAGTTTTAGCAAGCCTGCGAAGTCTTTTGATATATACCCCAAGGTCAGACTCCGGGTTGGGATAATGAGGCTATAGGGTAGCAAGGAACACTAGGTATGGAAAGAGTTATTGAACCGGAAGTCATGGATAGTCTCCAAGAAGCGATCGAGTATGACGCGATGGACTTCACGGATGTCAACACGGACTTTGCCGAACGTGCCGTCGAACTCGGCCCACTGGAGGGGTTGATTCTCGATGCGGGGACTGGGCCTGCTCGCATTCCTATTTTCCTGTGCCAACGGCGTCCACAGTGGCGCGTAATCGGGATTGACCTCGCTCAATCGATGCTAGATGTTGGCCTGAAGAATATCAAGGATGCAGGTTTGCAACAGCAGATCGAGTTGGAATTAGTAGATGCGAAGCGCTTACCTTATCCAGATGCACGCTTCGATATGGTTGTCTCCAATAGCCTGATTCACCATTTACCAAACCCGTTACCTTTTTTACGAGAACTCAAGCGAGTCCTCAAACCGAATGGTGCAATTTTCCTACGGGATTTGATGCGACCGGCTTCAGAGGACATCTTACAGGCTATCGTCGATCGCGTGGTGGGTGAGTGTAACGATCACCAGAGACAGTTATTTCAGGACTCTCTCTATGCTGCCTTTACCTTAGATGAGGTGAAGGACATGATACAACAAGCCTCGCTAGAAGGCGTTAAGGTTTATCAATCGTCCGATCGACACTGGACTGCCGAACGAGCAATGTAGAGTAATTAGCGATCGCGAAAACATCTCTCTTCCCCATCCCCAATTTCCTACAACGCACTCAATGCATTTACCCGAACTCATCGTCGATAGCCAATGCCACAATGCAGAAGGCCCGCTTTGGCATCCCTTTGAACAGCGTCTTTACTGGACTGATATCCCGACAGGTCGTCTATTCCGCTACGATCCTGCTACCCGCACTCACGAACAAATCTATTCTGGAGAATCCGTTGGCGGCTTCACGATTCAAGAAGACGGGTCACTACTCCTATTTAAAGCCCGTGGAGCGATCGAGCGTTGGTGTGAAGGAAACATCACAACCCTGATTCCCGAACTTTCTGAGGAACGAGACAGCCGCTTTAATGATGTAGTAGCTGACCCAGGTGGGCGAGTTTTTTGCGGTACTATGCCGACTTGCGATCGCTTAGGTCGTCTCTACCGCCTAAATCTTGACGGTTCCCTCTCTTTAATCCTAGATGGAATTGGTCTGCCCAATGGCATGAACTTCACGCCCGACCGAAAGCAGCTTTACTTAGCAAGTTCTCCCGAACGAGAAATTTATCGATTTAACTACGACCTGAAAAGCGGTACTCTTAGCGATCGCGGAGTTTGCATTACGACTCCTGAAGGAGAGGGTGTCCCTGATGGTCTGACTGTCGATGCAGAAGGTTATATTTGGTCAGCGCGTTGGGATGGTGGACATCTTTTTCGCTATACTCCCGATGGGACAGAAGTGTTACGTATCCCTTTCCCCGCCAAGAAAGTGACCAGCGTCACGTTTGGTGGGACTGATTACACAGATATGTATGTTACTACAGCAGGCGGTGAAGACCGTTCCACCGAAGGGTCAGGTGCTGGAGCTATCTTTTACTTGAATCTTGGCATTCAGGGAATGCCCGAATTTTTATCCAAAATTGTTTTTTAGCAAAAATAAAGCTTCTAGTTTCCTTATTATTTCCAAGTACCAGAGTGAACTGGATTAGGAGGGTGGAGAACATGACTACCAGGAAGCTGAATCGCCGCGATTTCATCGGAGGATTGAGTCAGTCTGCCCTCTCATTGCTCGTTTTCAGTCGGGCGACCCAACAACTCGTAGCATCTGCTAGTCAGCCTACCTCTGTATTGGTTCTCGGTGCGGGACTTTCGGGCTTATATACGGCTTTGCTATTAGAAGCCAAAGGGTTATCGGTAACCGTTTTAGAAGCTCGCGATCGCGTTGGAGGGCGCGTCCATACCCTCAATGATATTCCAGGCAAGCCGGAAGCAGGAGGGCAATCCTTTAATGAAAAATATCAGCGTTTGTTAGCTTTGGCGGAACGCTTGCAAGTTCATCTAGAGCCAGCCGTTGGTTTAGATAAGGAAATGTTACTGTATGTGCGAAAACAAACTGTATTGCCAAAACATTGGGCTGGGGCGGGGGCGAATCAGTTAGCAGCAAATGAACGCCGCCTCATTCCCCCATTACTCCTCAGTCACTACCTCCGACAAAATAATCCTTTGCAGGATGCTACAGCTTGGACAAACTCCCAATATGCTGCCCTGGATATCCCTTTAGTTGATTATCTTCGCAGCGAAGGAGCCTCGACGGAAGCATTGCGTTTGATGAACTGTCATCCAGGTTCCCTGATGAATAGCGTGGAGACAGCCTCTTCTCTGTGTGCTTTGCGAAATGACCAGCGCGGTAAAATTCCTAGCAAACAATCACTCCATATCCAGGATGGCAATAGCCGCTTACCCGAAAAAATGGCGGCTGCTTTGAAGTCTCCTGTGCAGATGAATAAAGTTGTAGAGGCGATTCGTTCTCGTGACAGAGATGTAGAAGTTCACTGTACAGATGGCTCGACCTTTCGGGCTGATTATGCAGTAGTAACTCTGCCTTTTTCTGTGCTGCGTGAGGTGGAAATCAAGCCTCGTTTACCTGCAATACAAGCTGAGGCAATCCAGGAATTAAACTATACCCCAGTCACTCAAATTCGCTTCACGGTACGCGAGCCTTTTTGGGAAAAAGATGGTTATCCGCCGATGATGTGGACAGATTCAGCACTACAAAGTATTTTTCCAGTACGCGATCGCCAAGGTAAAGTGCAGAGCTTGGTTTGTTGGGTGAGTGGAGAGGGGGCAAAAAAATTGGATGCGATGAGTACAACAGGATTAGAACAATTGGTGCGATCGCAACTCAAACAAATTCGTCCGGGAGTTGAGGAGAATATGGAGATTGTTCGGGTTGTTTCTTGGGGACGCGATCCCTTTGCCCGTGGTGCTTATTCCCATTTTGGCCCTGGACAAATCCGCCGATTTCAACATCAGATGGCCCAACCTTGGCAGAGACTTCATTTTGCGGGAGAACATACCGCTATTTCTTCGCCTGGGATGGAATCTGCACTGGAATCAGCCGAACGAGTGGCTCAGGAAATTTTAACTCGGATGGAGTGAGATGCGATCGCCTTAGGAACTGTCTCAGGGGTGGTTAACTAATCTTGGGTGTTCCTCGCTCCAATCTTGATTTTCTCCACTCAATCACACGTTTTGATACCGCCTTACTCAAGAATTCTCTAGAAAATCCCGTACCTTTGTTGGGGATGAATAGCGGGAGAACCTCGAAAAAATGGCTTTACCCACCAACACTCAACCTAATCCACAGAATTTTTATCGTCGCTTCTTTCAACTAGCACTTGTCAACATTCTCTCCAATCTGATGGTACCTCTCGCGGGTTTGGTCGATGTTGCCTTCTTGGGGCATTTGGCTGAGATTCGTCATCTGGCTGGGGTTGCTCTCGCTACTGTTCTGTTTGACTACATCTACTGGACGTTTGGCTTCTTACGCATGGGGACTACTG
>DATNPC010000138.1:0-32496 GCA_036703375.1 Allocoleopsis sp. | reverse complement strand
AGCAGAGCGCTGCCGCTTAATTGCCCTGCTAGGAATGGGTGGAATTGGCAAAACAGCACTGGGTGTGAAATTGGCACAACAAATTCAGCCTTCGTTTGATTCGCTCATTTGGCGATCGCTTCGCAATGCTCCAACGATTTCCGACATTTTAGCGGATTGGATTGAGTTTTTATCCTACGGACAGGAAACAGATTTGCCTGAAACTGTAGACGAGCAAATTTCACAATTAATTGATTGCTTAAGAACCAAACGCTGTCTGCTGTTGCTAGATGATGTAGAAATCATTCTCCGCAGTGGAGAACTAGCGGGGCAATATCGCGAAGGCTACCAAGATTATGGAAAGTTAATTAAACGAATCGCGCAGGAACGTCACCAAAGCTGTTTGGTGGTAATTGGTCGGGAAAATCTCAAGGAAATTGCAACGTTAGCAGGGTCTACTCTTCCCGTGAGAAGCCTGAAATTGAGAGGCTTACCCAGTGACGATGCTAGAAAAATTTTAGAAGCAAAGGGGTTTTCTAGCTTCCCTCCTGGTTGGGAAGAATTTATTCTACGCTATCGAGGCAACCCCTTAGCACTCAAAATCATGGCTAACACGATCCAAGAGATATTTAATGGTGATATTTCTCAATTTCTCGATCAGACGACCTTTTTCATCGGTGATATTTTAACCAATGTCTTAAATCAGCAATACGAGCGCTTATCTGCCAGTGAAAAAGGAATTATTTATTGTCTAGCCCTTGAGAATCAGCCGATTTCTCTTAGCCAATTGAAGGCAGGTATGCGATTTTTTGTCTCCTCGTCTACCCAACTCATTGCTGCACTAGAATCGTTGAAGCGGCGCTCTTTTCTTGAAGAAGGAATGAATCTAAAAGGCAGTGAAGCGTTTTTCTCCATACAGCCTGCAATTGGGAAATATGCGATCGATCAATTAATCGAACAAGTCTGTCAAGACATTGTTACTCTGATGGACACTCGCTCGCTCGATCGTCTTGGACTTTTAAAACAACTAAGTTTAGTTCAGAAGCAAGAGCCAGAGGATATTAAAGAATTTCACATTCGTCTCATTCCTATACGGGTGCTTGAGCAGTTACATCTGAGAGTCAAAGACGCAAAAAATCTCAAAGAGCAGCTCGATGAAATTGTCTTAATGCTGGATAGCAAGCCCCTACCAAGAATAGGACATGCACGAGCTAACTTACTACATCTGCTCAATTTTATTGAAGCTGAATTAAAAGATATATGAAAATTGTATCAAAGATTATCTATTATGCGCTGAAAAAATAACTTATATCTCAATATCAACCCACCAATCACGTTTTGAGTGGTCTATACTTGTGGGGGTTTAACTCTCCTGCCCAGTACAGGGATGCTCAATTGAGCATTCAACGTTTACATGAGAAGTAGGAGATTAGTCACTTTCGAGTCAACAGCGAACCGTTACCCTCCTGACCCGCGGTAGGAACTCTTAATCCCCCCGCGATAGGCTGTCCTGCTTATGGCGCGTCTACTGCGCTCTCCTGTTGGGGTGCAATCCCCCACACCTGACCCGATCGCTGATTGAAAAGTAAAGATAATTGTTGTAAGAGCGCTCATGATTCATTCAGGTCTGATACTTCGAGACCGCTATCGAGTTCTAAAAAAACTGGGAGAAGGAGGGTTTTGTAGAACATTTGAAGTGGATGATGGTGGAACGCGAAAAGTTCTCAAAGTACTGAATCCAGAGCGTTTACAGAACCGAGAATTTAAACAAAAAGCAATCTCTCTATTTCAGCAAGAAGCAGTAGTCTTGAGCCGGTTGAATCATCCTGGTATTCCTAAAATAGAACCGAATGGTTATTTTATTTGGAATCGAGGACAGCAAGAACCACTGCCGTGCCTCGTCATGGAGAAAATTGAGGGTCAAAATTTGCAGGAGTGGCAGTCGAGTCTGGGCAACCAACTGCTACCTCAAGAGAAAGCGATCGCTTGGTTGAAACAACTGTTAGAAATTTTGGCTCAAATTCACCGACAAAACTTAATCCATCGGGACATTAAGCCAGAAAATATCATGCTCAAGCCCAATGGACAACTGGTATTAATTGACTTTGGTGCAGTTCGGGAAGTCACGGATACTTACTTAAAGCGGCAGCGAAACAATGAAACCGGCACGGCGATTTGTAGCACTGGTTATACACCCCCAGAACAATATGAGGGTCGAGCCGTACCGCAATCAGATATCTTTGCGCTCGGCCGCACCTTTGTCTACTTGCTAACGGGTCAAAATCCGACCCAATTATATAGTCTTCAAACCGGAAAGCCAAATTGGCGAGACAGTGCGCCGCAAGTTTCAGAGAAATTCGCCGATCTGATTGATGACATGATGGCGTTGTCTCCCAGTGGGCGGCCAGCGATTCAAATGATTTTGCACTACCTAGCCGTGATTGGCTCCTCGTCACCGGCAAGGGCGTTGCCTATCCCACCGTCCACCTCTACTCCTCCCCCGAAGCGAAAACTCCTTTTATTTCTTCCTCGAAGCCAATCGTTGTCCCATCCCTGGACGAAGGCTGAACTGCACCTTACCCTAGAGGGACATGCAGACGCGGTTAAAGCGATCGCGATTAGTCCAGATGGTCAGATTGTTGCCAGTGGTAGTTATGACAAAACGATTAAGCTCTGGTCGCTACGCACTGGACAACTCATCCACACCCTCACCGGGCATACCAACCGAGTGACTTGCATGGCGATTAGTCCGGATGGTGAAATCTTAGCCAGTGGTAGTGAGGATCGAACGATCGCATTATGGTCGCTCCGCACCGGACAATTGCTGAGTATGCTGACGGGTCATTCGGATAAAGTTCGGTACATTGCCTTTAATCCGAAGGGTCAGACCCTCTTTAGTATTGGTTCGGCTATCAAACTCTGGGCCGTCCGTACTGGTAATCTGCTCGGTACTTTAGCCGGACATTCAAACTCAGCCCGATTAGTGACGTATAGCCCGGATGGTCGAACTTGCGCGATCGGGAGTTTGGATGGGACTCTCGAGTTGTGGAACCCTCACAACGGTAAGCGGTTACGAAGCTTTGCAACTCGGACATACGGCATTACAGCTGTTGCCTTTAGTCCAGATGGTGAAATGCTTGCCAGTGGAAGCGGTACAACCATCGATCTGTGGAATCCGCAAACGGGTCAACGTCTGAATTCCCTATGCAGTCAGTCAGAGGGAGTCAAGTCGATTGCCTTTAGTCCAGATGGCCAGACTCTTGCTAGCGGTAATTGCACAACCTCTACTAGCAGTGGCAAGCCCATTGAGTTATGGAACTTACGCAAAGGCAAATACCTGCGCGCTCTCTTAGGACATCAAAATACAGTTGGCTCCGTTGCCTTTAGCCCGGATGGGCATGTTCTGGTGAGTGGTAGCGATGATAGAACCATTAAAATTTGGCGATCGGTGAATGGAGGGAGTAAGGAAAGCAGATAAACTAATGTACCTGTATCTTGCATCATTATTGGTTGCGACGATTGGACGTCCTGCATAATTTCTGGAGCAAAGCGGATAAGTACTAAAGCTACACCAGTAGAAACTGCTTTTTACAGGAAGTCGATTTGATCGGGGTTGATTTGGTCTTTCTTGCGATCGATGATGAGCATTCGGGTATATTCGATATCTCCAAAAACCGCTATATTAAGTTTTTCTCTTCACAATTGTTTTGATTTGATTGAGGTGAGGGAAGGTTTTGTTTAAGTTTTGGTAAAGTCTCTGGAGTAGGCTACGACTTTAAGTATTTTTGTAAAGCTAAGCGAGCGGATAACCGAGAAATCCCCTAGATAAAACAGCTTTTTAGGCTGGGAGTTCCGAAAGTTTTCTGTTTCGCCGATCGCATCTACAGCAGTAAAATTGCACAAAATATTTTATTTTACTCAGAAGTCAATGAAGTCTACACTGCTCCAAAAACTAATTTACTTTTTAAAGGATGAGTTGGCAATTCCATCCGCGTCAATTGACCTAGCTGTACGTCACCACCTCGATACCCCAAACCTCATACCCATGATTCTCTGGCAGTACGGTCTGGTTACGCTAGAGCAATTGGAAAAAATTTTTGATTGGTTGGAAACGGCTTAGACGTGCGAGGAAATTCAGTTTTTTGCGTGAGAATCATTCCCAACCTAGTAGGACTCTTGATGTTGAACCAGCTCTACTGCGGGACTTATTCTGATGGGAACATGATGGAACGCCTCAGAAGTAAAGTTGTAATAAGTTTTTGTAAACACTTTTTAAATAAAACGTCCAATCCCTTCCCTGTCGGGCAAAAATTATAGTGACACTTCTAACTCAAGAAGGTTATTGTTATGCTGCCACCTCTTTTTACGCCACAGCCCCTGGAAGCCAATAAAACCTTCAGAGCCTAGGGTAAAGACTGTAGATTAATTTTTGCTTACCCTAGAAGTAGTACTAACTAGCTAGCTAGAATTAAACCTAAGATGCTGTTTGGAGCAGAACGAAGCTTTCTCTATCAGAGTTTATACAAAGTTTTAATACTTTTGCTAATTTCTATTGATTTATTACCTTATACTTTCCAGCTTGTCACCTATTATAAATAGGGTAGAGGGGTTAAATTTCGTTTGAATTAGACAGCTTTTGTCAGACTTGTAGAAAAAGACCATCTGGTCGGTTTTGAAGAGATAGAGCACAGATGCGATCGCGCGAGCCAAAACCCTATTTAGGTAAAGCGACTAGAATTTGCCCATTACTGACAGTTTCCAGCTTGCTAGGTCTCACATTCTGATAATTGAGAACACGAACATGAGTAACATGATTGCTGGTTACAACCTCATTGAAACCCTTTATGAGGGTACAACAACATGTGTTTATCGTGCTTCGAGAGAGTCAGACAGTACTTCTGTGCTGATTAAAGCGCTCAAAGCTGAGTATCCCACTTTAGAAGAACTGAGCCAATTAAGACATGAATATGAAATACTTAAATGTCTAGAGATAGAAGGAGTTGTTAAACCCTTAGCGCTGGAAAAATATCAAAACAGCATTGTACTAATCTTAGCAGACTTTGCAGGTAAATCTTTAAGCGATTTTCTGGAATCTCAAGCTATTAATTTAAGCTGTTTCTTGCAAATTGCAATTCAGCTAGCGTCAACCCTCGCGGCTCTGCATCAAAACAATATTATTCATAAAGATATTCAACCTCACACTATTCTGATTAATATCCAAACTAATCAAATTAAGCTCATAGACTTCAGCATTACATCACGCTTTTCAGGACAAAATCAGAGCATCAGTCATCCTAATGTAGTGATTAGCATGACACGTTCGCGAAGCCTAGCAAGTGAAGCGCGAGCGTCGGAACGAGCGTCAGCATTATCCACAGGAGCAGGCAGTCTTGCCTACATGTCACCCGAGCAAACTGGGAGAATGAACCGCTCAATCGACTACAGAACTGACTTTTATTCCTTGGGCATTACCTTGTATGAAATGCTAACGGGGCAGCTACCCTTTCAAGCTACCGATGCTTTAGAAATAATTCACTGTCATATTGCAAAAACTCCAGTACCTCCCCACCTAATCGATTCTGAAATTCCAGAGACAGTGTCTGACATCGTGATGAAATTACTTGCCAAGACAGCAGAAGATCGCTATCAGAGTGCGCTAGGACTTAAAGCTGACTTGGAGATTTGTCTAAAGATGCTGCAAACATCAGGCGAGATTTCTCGCTTTGAGGTGGGAGAGTTAGATTTATTTAGCCAATTCTTGATTCCGCAAAAGCTGTATGGGCGCGAACAGGAAGTTACTCGGTTAATGGATGCCTTTGAGCGAGTCAGTAACCCCTCACAAAAACAAAGAGGGGTTGAGATGATGCTTGTTTCCGGCTACTCCGGAATTGGTAAATCGTCTTTAGTGAATGAAATCCATAAGCCCATTGTCGGAGCGCGGGGCTACTTCATTTCTGGGAAATTTGACCAATTTAAACGCAATATTCCTTACTCGGCTCTCATTGATGCTTTTCAAGCATTAGTGAAGCAACTCCTAACTGAAAGTGAATCAGAACTCGCTCAATGGAAAGAAAAGATTTTAGTTGCCCTTGGTACAAATGCACAAGTCATTATTGATGTAGTTCCGGAAGTAGAACTCATTATTGGTAAGCAGATAGCTGCTCCAGAACTAGCGCCAATCGAAGCACAAAATCGTTTTAATTTAGTAGTTCAAAACTTCATCCGCGTATTCTGCTCGCAAGAGCATCCTTTAGTTATCTTTTTAGATGATTTGCAATGGGTTGATTCGGCAACACTGAAGTTGCTAGAAGTGATAATGACAGATGCCGAAACGGGCTATTTATTCTTGATCGGAGCGTATCGAGATAATGAAGTTAATCGGACGCATCCTTTAATGATTACTCTTGATTCGCTTCGTTCCCAAGGTGTCATTATTAAGAACATCACCTTAGCGCCCTTAGCACTTGACCATATTAGAAGTCTAATTGCTGACACACTACACAGTGATACCATTGTTATCAAACCCTTAGCCGAATTAGTAATCAGGAAAACGTCTGGCAATCCTTTCTTTATTAATCAATTTCTCAAAACTCTGTATCAGGAAAACCTGTTAACGTTTACCCCCCCGTATCAAGACAGCCAAGCTTTTTGGCAATGGGATATCTCAAACATTGAGGTGATGGGTATTACTGGTAATGTTGTGGAGTTGATGATTCGGAAGTTGCGAAAACTGCCTGACTCTACACAGCAGGTTTTGCAGTTGGCGGCTTGTGTTGGCAACACATTTGATTTACAAACTCTCTCGATTATCTACAAGCAACCGGCAGCAGTAGCGTATCGCCATCTTTGGGAAGCAATTCAGGAAGGCTTAATATTACCTATTTCTGACTTGAAAAGCCTACCAGAAGACATCATCGATACACATCTAGTTAGTCTGGAATTTAAGTTTCTCCATGACCGCGTGCAACAAGCCGCTTATGCTCTCATTAATGAGAGCTATAAGCAAGTCACTCACTTGCAAATTGGTCGTTTACTCTGGCAAAACACTGCGTCAGAGGCACTGCTAGAAAAGATATTTGAAATCGTCGATCATCTAAACTTGGGAATTGAACTAATTAGCGATGAATCCGAACGAACTGAAATCGCCAAACTTAACTTAATGGCTGGACAGAAAGCCAAAGCAGCAGCGGCCTATGCTGCCGCTACCAAATATTTGCAAGCGGGTTTGGCACTGTTAGTAGATTCTAGTTGGGAGACTGAGTACGAACTAACATTATCGTTGCATACCGAAGCAGCAGAGGCAGCGTTTCTGAATGGTGACTTTGAAGAAATGCAGAGACTGACCCAAATCGTGCAAAACTGTGCCAGAGCGTTATTGGACACTGTAAAAGTGTACGAAGTCCAGATTCAAGCTTATATGGGGCAGAACAAGCTGCTGGAAGCACTGAATACAGGATTGCTAGTCTTAAAGCAATTGGGAGTAGAGTTTCCCGATTCACCAGATTCATCTGATATTGGACAAGCGCTGGGAGAGACTGCAACAATTTTGAGCGGAACGAGGATTAAGGACTTAATCGATCTTCCTGAAATGACCGAGCCGCACCAACTCGCGGCGATCAGAATTCTATCAAGTATATTTTCTGCTTGCTATTCTACCGTGTCCTCACTGGTACCTTTAACGGTGTGCAAACAGGTCAATTTATCGGTTCAATATGGCAATGCTGCTGTGTCTCCCTTTGCCTATGCCGTATATAGTCTGCTTCTGTGTGGAGCTATAGGGGATATTGAGCGGGGATATGAGTTCGGTCAATTGGCGCTACGTCTAGTGTCAAAGTTAAATGCCAAAGAAATTGAAGCTAAGACCTGTCACTTAGTGACTGCTGCCGTTCAACATTGGAAAGAACATGCCAAGAATACCTTAGCTTCTTTTCTGTCGGTTTTCTCTACTGGGCTGGAAACCGGAGATTTAGAGTATGCTGGCTACGCCATCATGGTGTGGAGCCATTACTCGTTTTTTGTTGGTCAGCAACTAACGCAACTCGAACGAGACATCGCAACTTATGCAGAGGCAATTCAAAACATTAGCCAGGAAACAGCTCTCAATAATACAAAAATCTGTTGGCAAGCCGTCTTAAACCTGCTGGGAAGAGCCCCAAATCGCTGCCAGCTAAAAGGAGAAGCCTACGACGAAGAAAAAATGCTGCTGCTCCATCAGCAAACCAACGATCAACTAGCAATTCATTACCTATCCTTGCACAAACTGGTGCTTTATTATGAGTTTGAAGATTACTCAGAAGCGCTGAAAACTATTCCTCAAATAGAAAGTTCTTTCGGCGCATCCGTCGGGCAATTAACAGTTGTTATCTTTTATTTCTACGATTCTCTGGTTCGGCTTGCTGTGTATTCCGAGGTTTCACAGTCTGTTAGCGAAGCGGCGACAAAGTCGCAACAACAAGGCATTCTCGATCGCGTACAGGCTAATCAAGAAAAAATGCAGAACTGGGCAGAGCATGCCCCGATGAACTTTTTGCATAAATTCTATCTCGTTGAGGCAGAACGACATCGAGTTTTAGGAGAAAAACTAGAGGCAATGGAAATGTATGACAAAGCCATTGCTTTAGCCAAAGAAAACGAGTACATCAACGAAGAAGCCCTCGCTTATGAACTGGCTGCCAAGTTTTATCTATCATGGGGTAAAGAAACGATCGCTCAAGCCTACATGCACAAGGCCCATTATGCCTATCAAGTTTGGGGAGCGCAAGGTAAAGTTGAGGATTTAGAACAAAAATATCCCCAATTACTGATTGGAGCATCAGCGAACAGCAGAATTATACATTCAGTTAACCCATCTGTTGCTACTCCTAGGAAGACTGCTCAATTTACAAGTAGTAATAGCTTAGACTTAGCCACTGTGATGAAAGCAGCACAAGCTATTTCGGGTGAAATCGTCTTGAGTAATTTGCTGAGTCAACTCCTGAAAATTGCAATTGAGAATGCTGGTGCAGAAAAAGGTCTATTAATATTAGAGCGATCGGGTGAACTGCTTATAGAAGCACAAGGGAATATCGAAGAAGAGAATGTTACAGTACTTTGCTCGATTCCAATAAAAGGTAATCAAGACTTACCTATATCTCTAATCAATTATGTGGCAAGAACGCATAATAATGTGGTTTTAAATAATGCATCATCCGATGGTACCTTTGTCACGGATAGTTATATTGCCAATAGTCAGCCAAAATCAATTTTATGCACGCCATTAATTTATCAAGGCAACCTCAGAGGTATTCTTTATCTTGAAAATACTTTAACGACTGGCGCATTTACTGCCGAGCGATTAGAAGTCTTAAATCTTTTATCTTCGCAAGCCGCAATTTCACTAGAGAATGCGCGTCTTTATACAGACTTAGAAGAAGCTCTACAAAATTTGGAAATCAAGGTAGAACAGCGCACGTTAGAGTTACGAGAAAACAACATACTGCTGCAACAGGAAATCCGAGATCGCAAACGTGCAGAAGAAGCTGCCAAAGCCGCAAACAGTGCGAAAAGTGAATTTCTTGCTAACATGAGCCATGAACTTCGCACCCCACTCAATGGCATTTTGGGTTACAGTCAAATCCTCAAAAAAGGTAAAACGTTAACCGATCAGCAAAAAAATGGTTTGGGCATCATTCATCAGTGTGGCGAACACCTTCTGAATCTCATCAACGATATTTTGGATCTCTCCAAAATTGAAGCCAGGAAAATGGAACTTTGCCTAAACAGTTTTTATTTTCCGGAGTTTCTAGAAGGCGTTGCCGAAATTTGCCGTATCCGTGCCGAACAAAAGGGGATTGAATTGATTTACGAAACTCTGGCGCCACTTCCCAAAGCTATCCAAGCGGATGAGAAGCGGTTGCGGCAAGTTTTGATTAACTTACTGGGCAATGCCGTTAAGTTTACCGAAAAAGGCTATGTAACGTTCAAAGTCGGCTATCACGACGAGAAAATCCGATTCCAAGTGGAAGATACAGGAATTGGCATTGCATCAGAGCAATTAGAGGAAATCTTTTTGCCATTCCAGCAGGTGGGTGAGGATAATCGTAAGATCGAAGGAACGGGGTTAGGACTAGCTATTAGCCGTCAATTAGTCCAGATGATGGGTGGTGAACTAAAGGTTAAGAGTACCCTAGGTCAAGGGAGTATTTTCTGGTTTGATTTAGATTTGCCTGAAATGACTGTACTGGATAACATCACCAGTACTTGGGAACGCACGATTATTGGCTTTGCTGGCAAAAGACGGAAAATTTTGGTCGTCGATGACAAGTGGTCAAACCGCTCTATCCTCGTCAGCCTGTTAGAACCTTTAGGATTTGAAGTACTGGAAGCAACAGATGGCTTAGATGGTTTAAATAAGGCGCAGGAATTCAAGCCGGATTGCATCTTCATGGACTTAGTCATGCCTGTGATGGACGGCTTTGAAGCCACTCGCCGGCTCAGGACGTTGCCAGAATTAAAGGAGGTGGTGATTATTGCTGTTTCGGCTAGTGTTTTTAATTTCAATCAGCAGCAAAGTCGAGAAGTCGGTTGCGATGATTTCCTCCCTAAGCCAGTCCGGGAAACGGAACTCTTAGAAAAATTACAGGTTTATTTAGGACTCGAATGGGTTTATGAAGAGGAAACCAATGCCACAGGTGCAGGCCGAGAGCAAGAGCGAGAATTCTCGGAAGAGACTATTGTGGCTCCACCTGCCCAGGAGATTGCAGCTTTATTCGATCTAGCAATGAGGGGCGACATTCGAGGCATTGTAGAGCGTGCGGCTCACCTTGAGGCGTTGGATCGGCAATGGGTACCGTTTGCCATTCATCTACGTCAATTAGCCAAAAACTTTGAAGATGAAAAAATCCTGGAATTTATTAAACACTATAGGATAGGGCGGGATCGATGAGTATTACAGCACCAGACAAAAATACCATATTAGTAGTAGATGACACTCCCGCGAATTTAGGGTCGCTATTCGATTTTTTAACGGAATCTGGCTTCAATGTCTCGATCGCGCGGAATGGGGAAACCGCAATTGAGAGGGCTGAATATGCGCGCCCCGATCTGATCCTGTTAGATATCCTTATGCCAGGAATCGATGGGTTTGAAACCTGTCGCCGCCTGAAGGCGAATGAAGCCACCAAAGATATCCCTGTCATTTTCATGACGGCGCTGACTGAGATAGTGGATAAGGTTAAGGGGTTAACGTTGGGAGCGGTAGATTACATCACTAAACCGCTACAGCATGACGAGATTTTAGCCCGTGTTAACATCCATTTGAGTCTGCGGAATCTGACGAAAAAACTCACAGAACAAAATGAGTGCCTAGAAGCGGAAATATCTCAACGCAAGCGGGTTGAGGCAGAACTCCGACGCCAAAAAGCTGAATTAGCCGAGTGGAAAAATCGCTATGAGGCTATGATTCAGGCGAATGGTCAGATTCTCTATAATTGGGATTCTCATACTAATGAACTGACTTATGGTGGCAATCTGGAGCAGATTTTAGGTTACTCCATCGAGGAGATGTCAGGAGGACTCGATCGCTGGATAGAGTTGGTTCATCCAGAGGATCGCCACTTATTTAACGCGGAGATCGATCGCGTTTTATCCACCAAAGAACCCTTTCATCTGGAATACCGCATCCGTTGCAAAGATGGCACCGATATCACCGTTGAGGACAACGGATACTTCTTTTCAGACGGTACGGGCGAAGTGAGTCGGATGGTTGGCTTTGTTGTTGATATTACCGCTCGCAAGCAGGCAGAAGCGGAACGGGAGAAAGCGTTTATCGCACTCCAGAAAAGTGAAGCCCGATTTAGATGCTTAGTAGAATCCAATATTATTGGCATCTTTTTAGCCGATCTGAGTGGCAAGATTACAGAGGCGAATAATGCCTTTCTCAATATGGTGGGCTACAGCCAGGAGGAATTACGCTATGGTAATTTGAGTTGGGACGAAATCACTCCAGTAGAATATCGGCATTTAAACGAAGGAGCGATTGCAGAACTGATCAATTCTGGAGTTTGTACTCCGTTTGAGAAGGAATTCATTCGCAAAGACGGGATGCGAATTCCTATTGTGATTGGTGGCGCTTTATTGGAGGAGTCTCAACACAGCGCCGTGTGTTTCGTTTTGGATATCACCGAGCGCAAGCAGGCAGAGCAAAAAATTCACGAACAAGCGGCTTTACTCGATATTACAACCGATGCCATTCTCGTTCGCAACTTAGATAATCAAATCCAATTTTGGAGCAAAGGGGCCGAACGTCTGTATGGATGGAAAGCCCAAGAAGCGATCGGGAAGAATGCCAATCAGCTTTTATATCGACTAGACACCTCCTCTCAACTCGAAACGAACCAGGACAGTTTAACTGAGTATGGCTCGTGGCAGGGTGAATTGTATCAAGTGACTAAAGAGGGTAAGGAGATTATTGTTGCTAGCCGATGGACTCTCATGCGGGATGCAGACGGACAACCTACATCCATCCTAATTGTGAACACCGATATTACTGAGAAAAAACAACTCGAAGCGCAGTTTCTTCGCGCCCAACGCATGGAGAGTATCGGTACTCTAGCCAGTGGCATTGCTCACGATCTCAACAATGCGCTCACACCTGTTTTAATGACTGTTCAACTCTTGCAAATGAAACTCTTAGACGAGCAAAGTCAAGAGTGGCTGGAGATACTGGAAACCAATGTTAAACGTGGGGCAGATTTGGTCAAACAAGTGTTGTCGTTTTCACGCGGAATTGAAGGTAAGCGCACCAACCTCAAGGTAGGGGACTTAATCTTAGAAATTGAGCGTATTACTAGACAAACTTTTTCCAAAGCCATTGAGATTCGCACTGATTTGCCAAAGCAGAACCTTTGGACAGTCTCTGGTAATGCCACTCAACTACATCAAGTGCTCATGAACTTGTGCGTTAACGCTCGCGATGCCATGCCAGAGGGGGGCGTTCTGGAAATTTCTGCCAAAAACCAATGGATTGATACTCACTATGCCCGGATGAATCTTGAGGCTAAGGTTGGGCCTTATCTCGTTATTACCGTATCGGATACAGGAATCGGAATTCCGAGGGAAATCCTCGATCGAATTTTTGAACCCTTCTTTACTACAAAAGAGCTGGGGAAAGGTACAGGACTGGGTTTAGCATCAGTCCTCGGGATTATCAAAAGTCATGGTGGTTTTGTGAATGTCTATAGCGAAGTGGGCAAAGGAACGCAGTTTCAGGTGTACTTACCCGTTACAGCAAATGAAGCAGATTGTCTACCCATAGAACATCACGAATCACTCACAGGACATGGAGAAGTCATTCTGGTCGTCGATGACGAAGATGCAATTCGTGAAATTACGAAAAACTCACTAGAAGCACACGGCTATAACGTTTTAGTGGCTAGTGATGGCATTGAAGCGATCGCGTTATACACGCAACACAAGAATGACATTAGTGTTGTGTTGGTCGATATGATGATGCCCTCAATGGATGGTCCAACTGCGATTCGCGTGTTACAAAAAATTAACCCCCAGGTCAAGATTATTGCGGTCAGCGGACTCGTGTCGAACCATAAGATGCTAGAACTCGTTGGGAATAGCGTTAAAACCTTTTTACCCAAACCTTACACATCCAATGAATTATTAAAAAACTTACATGTCGTTCTGAGTACCAATTAGAAAATGATATCAATCACCAGATCTTTGCCATCCGCAAGACAAATCCTGGTAACTCTGGATCGCCGCTCACTGTTTCGGGATTATCCAAGATTTCCGGTTCTTGATTGGGACGGTAGATGTAGACTTTTCGGTTCTTGCGGTCAATCAACAATCCCAGTGAGGAACCGTTGTCAATATATTCCTGCATCTTGTTTTGCAATCCACTGAAAGTATCGCTAGAAGACCGTAATTCAATCACAAAGTCTGGACAAATCGGAGCAAATGAGGATTTTTGCTCTTCAGTTAAGGCATTCCAGCGCTCTAGTTTAATCCACGAGGCATCCGGAGAGCGGGTTGCCCCATTCGGCAGAGTAAAGCCTGTACTGGAGTCAAACGTTTCACCTGTGCCATCTTGCTCTGCCCAGTTCCCCAGTTGTAGGGCAATTTTGAAGTTGCGGTTACCTGTATCTGAAAAAGCTGGTGGCATAATGATAACTTCCCCACTGGCAGTACGCTCAATTCTCAAATCGCGATTGGCTAGACAGAATTCGTAAAACTGTTCAACCGTCATCGATTTGATAGCAGGGAGATTGACCGTCAGTGGGACGCTCATGCTTTGAATTAGCAGCGTCGTCATTGTTTTTCCTCAGTTGGTGTAGGTGTGAAGTAGTGACAGAATGCCCTGAGCTTATCCACTCTTAGTTTTAGCGACTAAAGCGATCGTACACTATGTAAAAAATCTCTTGTTTTGAGGAACTAGAAATAATCCTGAGGTTAGATTGAATTGACTATCATTTCCCATCGCCAAGTCCAAGATTTGACTAAACTCAGGAGGAGAAATTGAGCCTGTTCACACTTATTTACATGTCTTCGTTTATTTGTGCCTACCTCCTAGGAAAATAAGGCAGAGGGCAGAAGGCAGGAGGTAGAAGACAGAAGAATTTTCATGCGCGGTGGCGGCAATTCTGCCATGAGCGACTACTTAGGAGCTTCCATGCAGCGATGAGAGTGCGCTCGTTATGAAATGAACGAAAGAAACTCTTCCCTCTTGCCTCCTACCCTCTGCCTTGTGTCTCTTAGCAGTGAAACGATCGCGCTTGATGACTGATTGGAAACCGCAAGTGGTGAAGACTGTATTGCCATGACCCTTTGCTTTCAACCTTAAACCCATGGTGACAGCACCAAGTCCCTTTTACAAGTATCAAGTTGGTGGTTCTCTCCCTCCGAATGCCCCCAGTTATGTGAAGCGTCAGGCGGACGAGCAGTTATATCAAGCGTTACTGTTGGGGGAGTTTTGCTACGTCCTGAACTCACGGCAAATGGGTAAATCAAGCCTGCGGGTGCAAACGATGCAGCGTTTGCAATCCGTAGGGATCTGCTGTGGAACAATTGATATTACGGCAATTGGTACTCAACAGGTGACACCAGAACAGTGGTACGCCTCGATTGTTGGTTCTTTAGCAAGTACTTTAAAGCTGAAAGTAAATGTCCGGACTTGGTGGCGAGATCGCGATCATCTCTCATTAGTTAACCGCTTAAGTGAATTTATTGAAACGGTACTGCTGGTTGACTATGACCAAAATGTCGTAATTTTTATTGATGAAATCGATAGCGTACTGAGTTTAAAGTTCCCAATTGACGATTTTTTTTCTCTAATTAGAGCTTGTTACAACAAACGCGCTGAAAACTCATCGTATAAACGCCTAACGTTTGCTCTGTTGGGAGTGGCAACGCCAGCCGATTTGATAGCCGACAAAAACCGCACGCCGTTTAATATCGGACAGGCAATAGAACTGAAGGGATTTGAGTTACACGAGGCGATGCCTTTATTGCCGGGATTAACCGGGATAGTCAGCAATCCTAAAGCAGTTCTGGCACAAATCTTGTACTGGAGTGGGGGACAGCCATTTCTTACACAAAAGCTGTGCAAGCTCGTCCTTACTGCTTGTCGAGAGCCGGGTGAAGGCGTGTTGAGGATTGCTTCTGGTAATGAAGCGTCTTGGGTGGAGAAGTTGGTGAAAAAGTGCATTATCTTTAACTGGGAAGTGCAAGATGAGCCAGAGCACTTGAAGACAATACGCGATCGCATTTTGAGCAACTCTCAACATGCTGCTAGATTACTCGGCATCTATCAACAAATCTTGAAACGGGGGGAAATTGCCACTGATGAATCGCCAGAGCAAATGGAGCTTTTGCTATCTGGTTTGGTGGAGAAACAGCAGGGTTTCCTGAGGGTGAAAAACCTCATTTATCAGAACGTATTCGATTGTTCATGGGTAGAAAAAAAATTAGCGTCTGTGCGTCCCTACTCTCAAGCCTTTGATGCGTGGATAGCTTCAAAACAGCAGGATGCTTCGCGGCTTCTGAGGGGACAATCTTTAAAAGACGCTTCATACTGGTCACAGGGCAAAAGTTTAAGCGATTTGGACTATCAGTTTTTAGCCGCTAGCCAAGACGTAGACAGACAGGAATTGCAATTATTTTTAGAAGCAGAACGGGTTAAGGAAGTAGAATTTAGGTTGGCACTAAAGAAAAAAAATGCCAAACGCCAAGCTTATTTGATTGCTGGACTTTCATTCGCTTTAGCGATCGCGATCGCAGTCGGCATCTTCGCTTTCTCCCAGTACCAGAAAGCCCTCGTCAGCCAACGCCGTGAGGAAATAGAAAAAATTCAAGGCAGGGCTAGATATTCAGAAGCCCTCTTTGCCTTAGATAAAAGATTAGATGCTTTAATTGAAGCGCTCAAGGCCAGGAGAGAACTCAAACACTTGGCACCAAGCGACCCGCAGACAGAAACAATGGTGGAGTTAGCCTTGCGACGGTCAATTTATGGAGCGGCTGAATTCAACCGCTTTTCGGGTTATGCCTTCGTCAATAACGCTTTAGATGTCAGTTCAGATGGCAAGTTTATTGCTGTGGCAACCATCGGAAATGGTATCCAAATTTGGCAGCGCGATGGCAGATTGCTGAATACGTTTAAAGCATATCAAGGCCCAGTTATCGGCGTAACCATCAGCCCCAACGGTCAGCTAATTGCTTCGTCAAACGGAGACACAACCGTCAAACTCTGGCAACGTGACGGTACTCTCATAAAAACGTTGACCGGGTTTAAAGCTGCAACGGGCAGAGTCAAGTTTAGTCCTGACGGAAAACTGATTGTTGCTTCCAGTGGGGACGGTACGATAAAACTTTGGCGCAGCGATGGCAGATTGCTCAAGACCTTGAAGCATGGCGCGATCGTCAACACACCAGTAGTTTTTAGCCCCGATGGAAAGCTGATGGCCTCGGCGGCTGACAACGGCATTGTCAAACTCTGGCAGCCCGATGGCACATTGCTGAAAACACTTTCAAATATTCAATCTCCAGTTTTCTCAATTGCCTTTAGTCCTGATGGCAAAATCCTAGCAACAGGCAATGGAGACGGCAAGCTGCAACTATGGCAGCGTGACGGCAGTTTGTTAAAGAGTTTCACTGCACACGATGCAGCAATTAACGCCCTAGCGTTCAGCCCGAATGGGCAGCTCATCGTCTCTGGTTCTGACGACAAGATGCTCAAGTTTTGGAGCTTTGACGGTACTTTGTTGAATGCCATTAAAGGCCATGACAGTACTGTTCAAGATATTGCATTTAGTCCTAGTGGCGACACACTATACTCTGCCTCTTCGGATGGCACTGTAAAACTGTGGAAATTACACAATCCTTTGTTGAAAAGTCTGCGAGGACATACGGAGGGAATTTGGGGAATCGCTTTTAGCAAGGACGGACAGTTAATCGCTTCATCGAGTACGAAGGAGACGATCCTCTGGCGCAAGGATGGGATTAGCTATCGGCGCTTAAAAGAGCCAAGTCCTCGGTTTAGCTCAGTTGCTATCAGTCCAGATAGTCAAACGATCGCTACTGTTGGTGCAGACCAATCGGTCAAGCTTTGGAGTCCTGACGGTACATTGCTTCATAGTCTTAAAGGGCATCAGGGTAATCTTAAGCGAGTCGCTTTTAGCCCTGACAGTAATATGGTTGCATCTTCGAGTACCGATCGCACAGTCAGACTTTGGCGGATAGACGGCACCGAAATCGCTACTTTGAGAGGACACGCGGCGGGGACTTGGGGGGTTGCTTTTAGTCCCGATGGTTCGACGCTGGTATCGAGCAGTGGTGACAAGACAGTCAAGCTTTGGCGTTTGGCTGAGGTTTTGAACAAGAAGCGCGAACTAAATTCTCGATCCCAGGTCAAAAGTGAGGATAGCTTATTCAAGACTCTTCAAGGTCATAATAGTACAGTCATTAACATAGCTTTCAGCCCTAATGGGAAGTTGATTGCTTCAAGCAGTGAAGACAGGACGGCTAAACTTTGGAGTCGTGACGGCAAGTTACTGCATACTCTTAAGGGGCATGATTCTGGGATTTGGAGTGTAGCGTTTAGCCCTGATAGTCAGACCATTGCTACAGGGAGTAATGATGGAATAATTAAACTCTGGAAGAGTAATGGCACATTCCTGACTAATCTAATTGGACATAGTGCTGGAGTGAAGGGATTAGCTTTTGCTCCTGATGGCAAAACTCTGGCTTCGGCTTCTGAAGACAAAACGGTAATTTTGTGGAATTTAGAGCAGTCTGTAGAGCTAGATAAGGTAGTTGCAGTGGGTTGCGATTGGGTGCGGGATTATCTGCGGACGAATGCAGATGTGAAGGAACGCGATCGCCATCTTTGTGACGGCGTTGGCACTGTTGGCACTAATACCAAGTTGCGTTCTAAACTGTAATTCCCCTCGACAAAGAGCTTAAGAGAGTACCTACAGCGCTGAAGCAGGCGCAGGAGGCATCTCTGTGCGAATAGCGATTTTTAACTCAGGTGAGTACAAGCATCTATCTCCTGATGCCCAAAATCATCATCAGGCTGAAAACCGCTATATTTGCTATACCGAAAAAATGAGCAGACAAAGAAAACGTAATTTTCTTAGATTGAGATTCCCGACGCGAGAACTACGTCAATCGCTCTCAGTCTTCCGGTATAGTGGACGAGCATTAAGTTTGGTATGGACGACGAGTCGCACTCTGACTGTAGCGCTGGCAATCCTAACCTTGGTCGGAGGGTTGTTACCAGCCGCGATCGCATATGCTGGTAAGTTGATTGTAGATACCGTAATTACGGCAGCTCACTCAGGAAGCGCCGTCGATCGCTGGCGAGCGCTAAGTTATGTGGGGTTAGAAGCGATCGCAGTCATGTTACTAGCCGGTACTCAACGAGGTCAACTCGTTTGCCAGTCGCTGCTGCGAGTACTATTGGGTCAACGAGTCAATGTCTTAATTTTGGAAAAAGCCCTAACGCTCGATCTTCCTCACTTCGAGGACTCAGAATTTTATGACAAGATGACTCAGGTGCGACAAGAAGCGTCCTTGCGCCCCTTATCACTGGTGACGCGCACCTTTGGACTGCTGCAAAATGCCTTGTCCTTGATTACATATGGTGGTTTACTGCTGAAGTTTTCATTTTGGGCCGTTATTGTGCTGCTGGTGGCAGCGTTACCGCCCTTTATTGCCGAAACTCGTTTTGCTGGCGAAGCGTTTCGTTTGTTTCGATGGCGTTCTCCTGAAACTCGACAGCAGCACTATTTAGAAACCTTGATTGCTCGCGAAGACTATGCCAAAGAGGTTCAGCTTTACCAGCTAGGATCGACGATGCTGCAACGCTACCACGATAACTTCGAGCGATTCTATGGCGAAGATCGCGATCTCACGATCCGTCGGGGGTTTTGGGGCTACTTGCTCGGTTTGTTGAGTACAGCTACGTTTTATGCGGCCTACGCATGGATTGTCGTAGAAACCATTTTCAGTCGCATCTCGTTAGGGGATATGACGATGTATCTAACGGTATTTCGCCAAGGACAGTCCACCTTTGCCAATGCGTTGACTTCGATAGGTGGGATGTATGAGGATAACCTCTATCTGTCTAATCTCTACGAGTTTTTAGAGCAAGATGTCCCTAAACCCAAAGGAAAAGCGACCAAAGGTGTCCTTCCAGGAGATGGCATTCGCTTTGAAAACGTGTCGTTCACCTATCCGGGAAGTTTAAAACCCGCCTTAAACAACATCTCACTGCATCTGACACCCGGAGAGAAATTAGCGATCGTGGGTGAGAATGGTTCGGGAAAGACTACCCTGATTAAGCTGTTAACCCGACTCTACACGCCAGATTCCGGACGTATCCTCCTCGATGGTTTGGATTTGCAAGAGTGGGATGTTGACGTACTGCGCCGAAAAATTGGCGTGATTTTCCAGGACTTCGTTCGCTATCAGTTTACAGTGGGCGAGAATGTCGGTGTCGGGGATGTGAATCACCTAGAAGACCAAGCACGCTGGAAAGTTGCCTCGGAGAAAGGCATGGCTCGACCATTCATTGAAGTGCTACCAGAGGGTTTCGGCACTCAGTTAGGTCGATGGTTCAAGGGAGGCCAGGAACTCTCTGGAGGCCAGTGGCAGAAAATTGCCCTATCCCGTGCGTTTATGCGGACGGGTGCAGATATCCTCGTACTCGATGAACCAACAGCCGCGATGGATGCGGAAGCTGAGGTGCGCGTGTTTGAACACTTTCGCACGATTACCCAGAGTCAGATGGTCGTCTTAATTTCTCATCGCTTCTCTACTGTGCGAATGGCTGACACGATTGTAGTCATGGCCAATGGAGAAATTATCGAGCAGGGAACTCATCAAGAGTTGTTGCAGCTTGGCGGACGCTACGCGAGGTTGTTCACGCTTCAAGCAGCGGGATACAAATAGCAGTTTATTGATGTTGTTAGTAGAAGAAGGCAGACGCTAGAGGATAGAAGAGGGATATTTTCAAACTTTTTCAACTGGATAGTTATTTGAACCATGCTGCATCAGTGTATTCTGAAAGCTAGAAATGCCTAATTCTTATTCCCACTGTTCAGCTAGGAATGAAAAAAGGCATGGATAATTATTGCGATCGCTTGCGACTCAGTGAGATTGTTCGCTGCCATGAATTCCTGTAGCTTGATATAGTCTTCAGGATCGAGCAGAGCGATCGCTTCAATTGGCGAAGAATCAGGCAAAACTTCCTCAAGCTGGTCAGTAATGCGATTGAGTCTCTGCTTCACCTTTGTGAAGTCAAGATTTTGCCAAATCCTTGCGTTAGCAACTTTTACATCTTTTGTACTAGACATAATCTCTATCCAAAGGCGTACATCCGAATCAGTACCCTCTAGTTCTTTTATTGTTCTTGTATTTAGATTTTTACGATTTCTCTATCTAAAGGCGTCTTTCCGAATGATGATGAATAAATATACTTGTTCATGTTTAAATTAAAGGTTTTACATATAGGATGTCACAGGAACTAGTCTAGGAAAGACAGCAATTAATGCATTCTGATATTCAATTACTCCCTCGCTCCAGTGCTAAACAGCTACGAGAAAATGGCAAGCAATATTACGTTGACAATCGCGGAAAACGACTGCCTAGCGTTACCACAATTCTCAATGCCACGAAACCCCAAGAGGATCGAGAAAGGTTGCTCAATTGGCGGCAGCGAGTGGGAGTAGCCGAAGCCAACCGAATTTCTGGAACTGCCTCGCGTCGCGGCACCGGAACTCATAAGCAAATTCAGCGCTATCTTGAAGGTAAGGATTCTCCTTGTCCTGATGCCATCCAGCCCTACTGGCAGAGCATCGAACCCATCTTGCAAGATATTGGTACTGTGAGGCTGCTAGAGGGTACGGTGTTTAACTACGAGTTAGGGTATGCCGGACGAGTGGACTGCGTTGCTAGCTTCAGAGGTGTTCCCTGTATCTGTGAGTGGAAAACAGCAGACAAACCTAAAGGTTCAATCGAACGTCTGTACGACTATCCACTCCAACTTGCTGCTTACTGTAGTGCAGTGAATCAGCATTACCAAGACCATGGAGTTAACTTAGAACATACTCTGCTAGCGGTGGCAATTCCGGACATGCCTGCTGAAGTATTCTGGTTTGAGCCGGAGGCCATGCAGACTCTCCAGCAACAATGGGAGGAGCGAGTTGCTGCCTTTTGGAAACTCAACAACTCGGCGATCGATTTCTAGTGCGGTTATTCAGACAACACTCCCCCGGAGATTTGAAGCGTATGCTTGTCCGAGGGAGATGCGATCGCATTTGAAACAGTGACCAGCGACCAAGTTAAGCATGGGGATTGAACCCCAAACGACTACGTACCAGTAATCATCCTTCTGCCCTCTGCCCTAAACCCTTGCGCGATAACCGAAGAATTACACGGATTAGGCAGGATTAGCATGGCTTCTTTGCTCAACCAGGCGAATAATCGCCGTCTTTTCTAAAAGCCCAACTAACACGCCATTTTCGCGAACTACAGGCAGTTGAGTCAGCTGCTCTTTTTCCAAGAGTACTACAACATCTAACAGCGATTGATCGGATTGTACGATCGTCGAAAGGTCAACAGACTGCATGAGTTCGCTGACTTCGATCGCAGGCCACTCAGACGTGGGTACGTTTTTCAAGTCATCGACGATGAGTGTGCCGATTAGTCGTCCTTCTTCATTAGTCACTAAGAACTTGCTCGATGGCTCTTTCCCAATAATGTAGTTATTCACAAACTCTCTCAAGGACAGGTCAGCCGATACAATTGGGCTGTTGGGCGTAACGGCGTCTTCTGCTTTCAACGTCGTTAGCATGTCTTGAATTGAAGCCGATTGAGCTGAGCGTCCCGCATTTTGCAGTAGGAACCAACCGATCAACAACGTCCAGATGCTACCGATATTGCTGATTCCTAAGATCGAGAGCGCTCCTACACCAACGCCAATCCAACCTAGAACCTGACCGACGCGACTGGCGAAAACCACACCTTTGTAGGGATTACCAGTAATTTTCCAAACGACTGACTTGAGAATATTGCCCCCATCCAACGGTAAGCCAGGAATCAGGTTGAACAAAGCCAAGATCAAGTTAATGTAGGCAATCAGACTGACCATAGCTGCCAATGGACCAGAAATTCCGGTGCCGATGCCGATCGCGGTGAATAGACCAAATATCAGCAGACTAACTGCTGGCCCTGCGATTGCAACCCAGAAGGCTTGTGCTGGTGTCTCGGACTCTTTCTCTAAACTCGCTAAGCCCCCAAACAGAAAGAGCGTAATCGATCTCACCTGAATTCCCTGACCTTTCGCGACAAAGCTGTGTCCCAACTCATGAGCCAAGACAGAGGAAAATAACAACAGCGCAGCGACAAGACCCAAAAGCCAGGGTAATCCCCCACCTAATGTGGGGAAGAGGGCTGCCAGTTCATCCCCGTAAGTGAACGTGACTAAGCCTAGTACTAAAAACCAAGATGGATGTACAAAAAACGGAATTCCAAATAAACTACCAACACGAATACTGCCATTCATATGGGCTACCTCAAATCTCTGCCTTTAAGACGTATTTTTAAATTGTCCTCTGTCTATCTATCCATCGTAACGATATGTAAAACATATCTTCATCTATCGACTGTCGTAAGATCCGCCCTTATGAGTTCGGATGTAGGGATACTTTGGGAATCAGATCGGTTTGCACTACCCCTGTTGAAATCGTCATAATAAAGCAAGGACGCTCTTCGTACCTCGAACAGCATCAGGGGTCTAGAGCACAAAAGCGTTTTGATATTAATAATGAGCTAGACCATGACTGTATTTAATAGCAAGATTATCCGCTCTTACCAGCAAGAAGACATCCAGCAAATTCTCAATATTGCCATTACTCGTGAGTCAAATGGTGGAGAATTTTCTCGCGAACAGCTGATGGAAATTGCTGATGAATTAGGTATATCTGCCGAAAATCTTTTAGAAGCAGAGCAAGAGTGGCTCGTTCAGCAAGAACAGCGACAAAAACATCGTGAATTTAATCTTTATCGGCACAGTCAATTAAAAAAATGTGTTGGTAAATATTTAATTGTCAATAGCTTTTTAGTCTGCTTGAACGTACTGACGGCGGGCGGACTATCCTGGTCTTTATATATTCTGTTGTTTTGGGGATTAGGGCTGGGATTGAATGCTTGGAATACTTACCAGTTAGAGGGTGAAGAGTACGAAAGAGCCTTTCAAACCTGGTATCGTAAGCACCAGCTTTCACAAATTGCGCGATCGCTCTACAGCCGAGTCAACGATTGGATTAAGTCGGTTGGCTAATTGGAAAATCTGGGGAGTACGAGCGTAGGGCAATACGCCCGTACAGGAGTAGGGAAAAAGACGATCGCTCATTGAGTGCGATCGCTAAACTAAACAAACTATACAAGAGAGACAGTGACGCTCGCGCTATTGGGTCAAGATGACGACTCAGCGCACCATCGCTGGTGATGATTTCGGCTAGCTTAAATCCATGCGATATCGGATTTTGACGAGTTGATCGGAGTCGAGCGACGAACCACCCGTGTTAAAGTCTACTCTGTTTATCAAGTCCAAAAGAGTTGCTGGCACTTGGACAACAGATACCTCTGTCTCATGACCCAATCTAATCGGTTCCCGTTCAGTGGGCGGTTTCGTTTCCGAAACGATTGCTAAGTAGTCTTTGCTACTGTCCCGATTGACAATTCCTCGCAGAGACTCACCCGATAACGTGCTAAAATCACTGTCTGGCTGAACAATGGCATTCGAGTTGGCAGCCAAACCAGCCTTCTGTACTCCAGTCACTAAACTGCTAACTCCGAGAGTGGCCAGCATCGCATGAAACACAAGCTTTCTCATTCGCGAGAAAACGGTTCTTACTGTGGCTGAGGCATACCTGTCCTTAGTCATATTCTGGTGATTAGTCATACCAAGCATCTCCAACTGTTAATTCCTTAACCATAGAAGACGCTAGTGCTACGTAATGACCGCAATAGGCAAGTGAGTTAAGTGACTATTTGCTAGTTAGGAAATATCCTTTTAAATCGAGAGGTTACAAGTATTTTTCCTGGACAATCGGCGAACTGACACTCTTTTGCCTAAGTTAGGTTGACAAATCAGAGGGCAGAAGGCAGAGGACGGAAGGGAAAATGAAAATACTGAAGGACAAACCGCTTCACATATCTTTAGTATTTCACTTGATTTACCTTCATATTATTGGATTTTGATGAAATGTTTTCCTAAAGACCCTAGCGTGCATGCTCAACTGCCATAATAAATTTCTAAGTTAATAAATTAGACAATTGAGGAGCTTTTATTATGTCGGTATGGCTGTCTATAGGGATAAGTCTAGCTACTCTCTTCTGCTCGATCGCCCTGCTCCAGTTATTGAGGATCGTTTTGCAAAAACTGTGGCAAGGTTTGGATCGGCTGGTTATGGATGCGCTGGATGAATGTCCTGGAGACAAACTCTCCCAGAAACATAATCTGAACAATCAAGTCTTCCCCGATATAGTAGAAACTAGGCTACTCGAAACAGCTCATCACTCGATTTAGGTGGCGCTCGCTTTGGACGCTAATCTCAAAGCTGTAGAGCGAACCTGGTTGCTCATACCATTTCTACCTAATCAATCTCTTTTGGCTCGCTCTCTAGGAAGGAAACGACACGCATTCGGAGCGCTAGCCATTGTTTAGCTGCCCAAATGTTCTAGCACCAAGGCGAAAACTCTTACTGAAGCTTTCGGACATACAGGATTTGAGCCAAATCGTTGCGTAAAAAGGCTGCTTCCTCAGTCTCTCCTAATGCCCCTGCTAGAGCGATCGCTTCTAAATAGTAACTCTGGGCATTAGATAGATCCCCAGTCGCTCTGTATAACTCAGCATAGAATCGCAGCGACGCTAGTTCTTCACGACGATTACTCTGTTGTTGTGCAAGAGCGAGGTGCTGCTTGAGAGCTTGAAAGGCTAATGGATATTGCTGAGTAATGCGGTAAGACTGGACTAAACCCCTGAGGGCGCGGAATTGGTTGGGGATATCACCGCTATTCTGAGCGAGTCGCAGCGCAAATCGATAGTAAGTCAAGGCATCTTGTTGTCGGTTGGCAGCGCGATACGCATCTCCTAAATTATTCCGCGTATTCGCTTCCCCGATTGGATCGTTGACTTGACGCCGCAACACTAAGGCAGCTTCATATTGCTTAATGGCTTCTGGGTAATTTCCCTGAGTCGCTGCCACTAAGCCAAGGTTACTTAAACTGAGTCCCTCACCTTCCCGACTCTTGATACTACGGGCAATGTCCAGCGCTTCTGCAAACGATTGGCGTGCGGCGTCGTAACTCCCTGATTGCAGCAACACAGTACCTATGTTATTCAGGCTATAAATCTGTCCCTGAAAATCCTGCTCGGCACGGGCAACTCCCAAACGTCGGCGGAAGGCATCTTCTGCTTGTTGGTAGCGTCCCAAATTGGCATAGGTTACACCCAGGTAGCTGTAAACTTGAGCCTGTCCCTCGAAGTCCCCGATTTGCTGATAAAGGTCGAGTGCCTGCAACCAGTTTGCGATCGCTTTTTCATACTCTCTTTGTTGTTGCGCCTGTTTTCCCTGGCGTAGGAGTGAATCGGCTTGTTGTCTCGATTCTCCCTGAATGCTGTTGTTGACAGGACGATTCAGTTGTTGGTTGAGATCGAGCGTCGGATTCCCAGCAGGAACGTCTTGGCTCATTGCTGCCGTGCCGACGAGTAGGATGAGTGATGGCAGGACAGTCAGTGTCGTGAGACGAATCGCCACGACAGGTAGATAGTTTCGTTTCATCTTTTTTCCCTCAAGAGCAGACGTTGGCGTGCTAGCTCAGCGTTTAACCGATTGCACGCCTGCTCAATCGCCTAAAGCTGGTATAGCGTATAGTTCAGACTCCCCTGACGATTTACCCTCCTCGCCCAAATAGATCGCACGAATATCTTCAGGCAAGGCATTCTCTAAGAGATGATACCCCTGCTGGAGTTGAATTCTCACTTGCGCGGGTGAAATCACTTCTCCCTCGGCTTGCAGATACGCCGCAATGCGCGTTTCGCTCCAGTTAAAGGTTTGAGCCATAACTACCATTAACCGAATCACGGGTGGTAACTCCTCTAAGGCTTGTTCCAGATAACACCACAAGGGTGGAGGGGCAGATTGTAAATCGTAGTGAATTGATTCGACAGGTGGCAGCTCTGCCTGGTTAATACAGATAGCTGTCTGGTTGATTAGCCAATTTTGGAACGATGCCGATCCCGGCGTCGTATCGTAGTTGAGATTCAAGCCGCGCATCTCATGATAGATATGACGCCAAGTCAGGGCAAACAGGTAGTCTGCTTGCACAGGCGATCGCGCCGAATGCCGAATTAAGGTATAGACAATGGGACTATAGCGACAGAAAATGGCTGTGAAGTACTTCCCCTGCTCCGGATAGCGCTGAAACAGGGTGAGCAATTCGCGATCGCTCTGATGAAACAGCGATTTGACAATCGGATGATTGGCTTCAGAAAAATGCGGAATTTGCACGGGTCTTAAGTTAAGAGCTGGAATCAGGAAAAACGTCGATTGATGCTTTCAACTATATATACACTCGTCGCGATCAGAAAGAGGTATTTGCTCCTTTGGCGACTTGAAAGTTGTTCAACCCCCCAATGACTAGCAGATCGGCTGGTTGGAGCTGTATTCTAGCCAGGGGATGGTGGAACTTAGCTAGAATTAAGTAACATCTAATGGACAGGTCTGGTGATAATAGCTTACCTGCAACAGGACAAGAGATTCACCTCGTGTTAAAACCGAATTATCACGCTTTGTCAGTTCATGATTCTATCAGTTGATTTTATTTCCTTGTTACTTGTACCCCTGCACCCTGGAGCTTTTCTGCCAGGTCTCCCTTTAGATAGTTTATTTTCGACTCAGGGCATCATGGTGATGCTATTGGCAGCCTACGCGGTTGCCATGTGGATGTTTCTCACCAGTGCGCCGAAAGTCTATACGGTTATGGTGTCGGATTTAGAGATAGCCCGACAGTTTTATGAAGGATTGCTGAATTTAGCGGCAGCGGAAGTTCCTCTACACTACTACTACAATTACGAACAAACGCTGGGAGCCACTAGTATCGATCCGCTCTATCTTTCCAGCACGATGGGAACGACGAGTGCCACAAAGCTCAATGGTACTGACGGCTTGTGGTATCAGTTGAAGAAGAATACTCAACTGCACGTCATTACTGGCGCGAGCATTGGTAAGAAAAATCAGCAGCGTCACGTTTGCTTTGACCATGACGGTCTAGAACAAGTGTTGATGCGGGTACAAACGCGGCGATTGAAGTATAAGGTTCGCAGCGAGAAGCCGTTGAATTTCTTGGTGAAGGACTTGGATGGTCGCGTGATTGAATTAGCGGAAGTGACGAACTAACCGATTAAAAAGCTAAAAAGTGCTGAACGAGTCGCACCTATCTCAGTGGCTTGGCATGGTTTCTCAGGGACTTCCCAAAAATGAGTACTCCAAGCAGAATCTACTGAGGCCTAGATGGAATAAGAAGAATAATCATTCGTGATTGAGGGAAGTGGCTCCTTTCGAGTCACTTCCTTCTTATTTTCAAGTTAGTTGAGTTAACCCGAGCGGCTCGATGAAGTTCACTTTACAAGGTCAGACAAGTGGAGTCGGGTGGGTTATGGTATCAGTAGCACGCTGGATACACAGCTTTGAAAATAGAGATAGGGTTTGTTTGGGCTAAGATCCGCCGAGATTGTTAGTTGACACGACCTAAACTCTTCTCGCTCATCTGAGCCTCACCCGCACCCGCGAGAGTGATAAGAGACCGATGTTACGCAGTTCTCTGACCAGTCGGGTATCTAAAATCTCCAAAAGGACGCCTTTGCGTGTCGTCCTCGTCGTGCCTTTTGTCGTCGAAATTTTTGTAGCCGTAGGGTTAACTGGCTTGCTCTCGCTTCGTAATGGCAAGACTGCTGTTAACGATGTCACCACGCAATTGCGAAGCGAAGTTACCGCCCGCATTCAGCAACACCTTTCCACTTACTTAGAAACCCCTCATTTAGTCAATGCTCTCAGTATTGATGCTATTCGTCGCTTCGGACTGTGGAATCCAGACGACATGAGTGCCATGAGAAGCTATTTATTTGAGCAACTCAAGCAGTTTCCCAGCGTAAATTACATTAGTTTTGGGGGAGAGAGCAAAGAATATGCAGGTGCGGGCTATAAGCCAGATGATGGCACTCCTGTAATTGAGCTAACTGATAAAACTAACAATTTTATCAACACAATAGTGAGAGTAGATAAGGATGGTAATCTAACTCAGTATCGGGAAACCCACCCAAACTACGATCCCCGCATCCGACCCTGGTATATCGCTGCCAAGAAAGCAGGTAAACCTGTCTGGAATGATATTTACCAATACTATATTCAAGCGAATCTCGGCATCTCCGCTAGCGAGCCTTTTTACGACAAAACTGGTACGTTTCGGGGAGTTGTCAGTACCGATTTATTTCTATCAGGCATTAGCGACTTCCTACAACATTTAAAAATCGGCCGGTCAGGAAAAACCTTCATCATCGATCGCGCTGGAGAAATAGTGGCTTCTTCCACCTCCGAGAAGCCATTCCTCAAAACGTCTGATGGTAAACAAGTGCGAAGGCTCAAAGCAACAGAAAGTAGCGTCCCCTTGATTCACTTTACAGCACAACACTTAACAGAACGCTTCGGCAACTTTGCCAATATTAAGCAGAATCAGCAACTTGAATTCAAGCTGAAGGGAGAACGGCAATTTGTACAAGTCATGCCTTTCCACGATCGCAGAGGTCTAGATTGGTTGATTGTGGTGGTTGTCCCAGAAGCCGACTTTATGGAGCAGATCGATGCCAACACCCATACTACTATTGTGTTGTGTTTGGCGGCATTGGTGCTGGCTACCCTACTCGGAGTCTTCACATCCCACTGGATTACTCGACCGATTCTCCATTTGAGCAAAGCCTCTGCTGCAATTGCCAGCGGTCAATTCGAGCAAAAAGTCAAGGTAGAGGGCACGAATGAACTGAAGTTTCTCGCCCAATCGTTTAACCAGATGGCACAGCAGTTGCAAGAGTCGTTTACCGCCCTAGAAAAGACAAACTCTGAGCTAGAAATCCGAGTCGAAGAACGGACAGTCGAGTTAAAAGAAGCAAAAGTTGCGGCTGATGCTGCTAACAGAGCCAAAAGTGAATTTTTGGCAAATATGAGCCATGAACTGAGAACTCCCCTCAACGGCATTTTGGGTTACACCCAAATCCTACAGCGCTCAAAAAATTTTGCCGAGAAGGACTTCCACGGTCTTGAGATTATTCAGCAGTGTGCTTACCACTTACTGACCCTGATCAACGATATTTTAGATCTTTCTAAAATCGAAGCAAGAAAATTGGAACTTTACCCGACAGATTTCCATTTTCCTGGCTTTTTGCAGGGAGTGGTTGAAATCTGTTCCATCCGGGCTCAACAGAAAGGCATTGCGTTTGTTTATCAACCGTCTCCTCTACTGCCCTCCAGCATCCGTGCTGACGAGAAACGGTTGCGGCAGGTGCTGATCAACTTACTGGGCAATGCCATCAAGTTTACTGAAACCGGGAGCGTAGTCTTTCAAGTAAACATTGTGGAAGACGAAGACGCGATCGCGCAAACCCCAATCCAACATCGCAAGATTCGCTTCCAAATCGAAGACACGGGCATTGGCATTAGTCCCGAGCAATTAGAAACGATATTTTTGCCCTTCGAGCAGGTGGGAGACGGCAAGTATCGAGTCGAAGGAAGCGGATTGGGCTTAGCAATTAGCCAAAAAATCATTCAAATGATGGGTAGTACCATCCAAGTCAAAAGCCAGTTGGGTCAGGGAAGCACTTTTTGGATAGATTTGGATGTGCTTGAAACGGCAAAATTGACACAGCCAGTTACAGTTCGCGATCGCACAAAAATTATCAGTGTTGTTGGGCCAAAGCGGGTAATCTTAATAGTGGATGACCGTTGGGAAAATCGCTCGGTTCTCGTCAATCTATTAGAACCCATCGGGTTTGCAACGGTAGAGGCGACAGACGGTCAAGAGGGTTTAGATAAAGCGGTGGAGTTTAAACCCGATCTGATTATCACCGACTTGAGGATGCCAGTGCTGGACGGCTTTGAGATGATGCGGCGTCTCCGGCAGTTAAGGGAATTTAAAGATGTACCGATCGTTGTCTCATCTGCTAGCGTATTTGAAAGCGATCGGCAAAAGAGTTTGGAGGCTGGCACCAACGATTTTCTTCCCAAGCCGGTGCAGGCGGACGAGCTACTCAATACATTAAAGCAACATCTGAGGCTTGAATGGATTTACGAGCAAGCTGATGAAGAGCAAACTCTTAAAGAGCGATCGCCCGACTCTACGCTAGCCGTTCCAACCCAGGGATTTCGTTCTACAGAAAACCCCCTCGATCCTTCCCATCTCGTACCACCTCCAGCTGAGGAACTTGTCCTTCTACTCGATTGGGCAAACAAAGGACGCATCAAAAATCTTCTAGAGCAAGCTGAAAGACTTGAGCAATTAGACGCTAAATTTATCCCTTTTGTCACAGAATTGCGTCAACTCATTAAAAGTTTTCAAGTTAAAAAAATTCAAAACTTTATCAAACAGTATCTGTCGAGCGATAGCTGAAAATCTATAAAATTATTTTCAATTCTCGAATTACCATTATTTCTTAGCGGGATCGATAAAATGAATAAAATTATGGAATTCGGTTTTATTTTAATAGTTGACGATCGTCCCGAAAATCTAGAAATACTATCGGATACGTTGACCAGGGCTGGCTTTGAGATTGCCGTAGCAGTTGATGGGGAAAGCGCTATCGAACAAATTCAATATGAACTTCCAGAACTAATCTTACTGGATATTCTGCTGCCAGGAATCGACGGATTTGAGACTTGCCGCAGACTCAAATCAAATTCTTTAACGCACGAGATTCCCGTGATTTTTATGACTGCCCTTTCGGATATGGACGATAAGGTCAAAGGTCTTTCTCTGGGGGCAGTGGATTACATCACCAAGCCGTTTCAAGAAGAGGAGGTGTTAGCTAGAGTGAAGCTACACCTGGGACTGCGTTCTTTAACGAAGGAACTCGAAAAACAAAATGCACTATTGAAACAAGAAATAGAAGCGCGAACTGTAGCAGAAGCCTCCTTACAAAAACTTACTCTTGAGTTAGAACAACGAGTCATGGCACGAACGACTGAACTGACTCAAGCGCTACACAATTTAAGAGAAACTCAAGTCCAATTGATTCAACATGAAAAACTAGCTAGTCTCGGTCAGCTAATAGCCGGTGTAGTTCACGAAATTACTAATCCAGTCAGCTTTATATACAGCAACTACACTCCTATTCAAGAATATGTTTCTGATATCATTAAGATTTTAAAGCTTTATCAAAAACATTATCCAACTCCTCCTAGCGAAATTCAGCAGGAGTCAGATGCTGTTGATTTAGAGTTCGTGCTTGAAGACCTACCTAAAATTCTCGATTCCATTAAAGTAGGAGCCGAGAGCCTTTACAATATTTCCGTATCTCTACGCAGCTTCACTCGCTTGGATACATCAAATATACAGCCAGTTAATATTCATGAAGGTCTAGATAGCGCGCTGTTGATTTTGCAACATCGGCTGAGGGCTAAAGGCGATCGCCCTGCCATTGAGGTGATTAAAAAGTACAGTAACTTGCCGCTCGTGGAGTGCTATCCCGGACAACTCAACCAGGTATTTATCAATATCCTTGCTAATGCTATTGATGCTTTGGAAGAGAAGATAAGTCATGAGATGGATAGTGGAGAGCGGAATGCTTACAAAGCTGAATTGCTAATACCTACTATTTGCATTCGTACTGAACTCTACAAAGAAGATTCTGTAATTGTTCAGATTAGCGACAATGGTTCCGGCATAACAGAACAGGTCAAGCAGCATCTTTTC
>DATNPC010000137.1:0-4437 GCA_036703375.1 Allocoleopsis sp. | reverse complement strand
CTGGCTTGTAGTCGTGCTAGCCTCATTAGGTGTGTTCCTTGCTGGGGCAATATGGTCGTGGTGTTATCTAATGTACCGTTCAATCTGGTGTAGTTACATCAGCCATGTTCTTGCAGATTTAGCGATCGCGATCGTCAGTTGGCAACTTCTGTTCGGGTAGCTACTTCTCACCAGCAACTAGAGTTAAAAAACATTGCAGCGCTTTTCCGAGTTGGCAATCTGGTCAGGAGCCTCTACACCTTCCCCCAGTCAGGTGAATCTGTGGGATGAAGCGATCGCATTGCTGCTGTTGTAGTCTAGCGTAGTATCGTGTAATCAGCAGTGGATGATATGCCCCTTCAATTTCAATACAGTACCCTTACCCAGAGCCAGGACGTTGAGCCGCTTGAGTCTATCCTCGACCAGTGTTTTCTCGCTAAACCGGGTGACAGTGCAGCCTACATTAACCGGATAGGGATAGAACACCTCCGGCTCATGCGTCAATCTGAGCAAATTGTTGGTGGACTGGCGACGATTCCAATGGGTCAGTGGTATGGGGGTCAGTGCGTACCCATGATGGGTATTGCTGCTGTTGGCATTGCTCCTCAGTATCGGGGAACTGGGGCAGCGATCGCTTTGATGCAGCACACCCTCAAGGACATTTATGCTCAGGGTATACCGATTTCTGCTCTCTATCCAGCGACTCAACGCCTATACCGCAAAGCAGGGTACGAGCAGGGAGGTAATCAGTGCAGTTGGGAAATTCCCACTGCAAGTATTCAGATTCGGGAACAGCCTCTCCCACTGCAACCTCTAGTTCCGATCGATCTGGAGGTGTTTTATGACCTTTATCAGAAGCAGGCAAAACTGATCAATGGCAATTTAGACCGTCATCCCTTCATCTGGCAGCAAATCATCCGCTCCTCTGAAAATGAAGGGGTATACGCCTATTTGATCGGAACAAGCGATCGCCCTCAAGGGTACGCAATTCTCAGCCAGCACCACAAAGTGGATAAAAATTTTCTGCTCATCCGAGATTGGGTTGCTCTCACGCCTGCTGCGGCACAAAGTTTTTGGTCGTTTGTTGCCAATCATCGCTCTCAAATTGACCAGGTACGGTGGCGTGGGGCTGCAATTGATGTCTTGAGATTGTTGTTGCCGGAGCAAACGACCACGATCAAGTCTATGGCAACTTGGCTGCTGCGGGTGGTCGATGTCGCTAAGGCACTCGAAAAGCGGGGGTATCCGTCAGGACTTCAAGCCGAATTGCACTTAGAGGTGCAAGACGATCTAATGGCTGAGAATAATGGCAGATTTATCTTGTCAGTTTCGCAGGGACAGGGTGAGGTGACTAGGGGAGGAACGGGAGAACTCAAGCTCCACATTCGGGAATTAGCTTCCCTTTACACCAGCTTGTTTACCCCTTATCAGTTGCAGCTAACCGGACGACTGGAGGCGACCGAAACAGCACTCAATACAGCTACACAAGTCTTTGCAGGTGTATCGCCTTGGATGCCAGATTTCTTTTAAAGGGTTTGTTGGGCGGTTCATGAGTAAGGGGAGCGATCGCTTATGTCACACTCAGGTTTTACTACGTGATGAATCTTGCAGATTTGGCGATCGCGATCGTCTGTTGGCAACTCCTGTTCGGGTAGCGGAACTAACATCCAGTTGGCTAATCTAGTTCAGTTTCTTCTCCCCATGTTCCCTCAAATTCCGGTTAACTCACTGCAAAATCTGTAAATTTCCGCATATAGGGAGGATGGAACCCAAGCACTATGTCTTCTCTGGATACACCTAAAGCCATCAGATCATCAGCCACTTGCTCTTCTGTTCCATTCCACTGAATCCAAACCTTACCTTCTTTAATATCGATGTGCATGATGGGACCAAACACCCGCCGCTTATTTTCCCACCCGATATACATCAGTTGGTAATGATCTCGCTCTAGATCAAATATGGTCTGAATTTCCACCTCACCTTTGGTTGAACGCCGCTTGGCATATTCACTCAGCAATTGCTGAACCCATTCTCGATAGTTTTCTAGGTCTGCCATCGTACAATTTCCTCATTTTCTACGTCATAAATGATGAGATTAACTTGACCGCGCTGAATCACTGATTGAATAAAGGGTCGAGTAAAAAATTCATTGTAAATGTTCCAAGGAACTGCCAAATACAAATTCCGCCCTGGTTCGCAATCTGCCAAGGCATAGCGATAGTTAGTAAACTGCCCCATCGCCATATGAAAGTCAGTTACTGCCGATTGTCCCAAAAATGTTTTAATTTCAACCGCTATTTTCTGCCCTTCTTTCTCAGCAGCAAGCAACTTTTCAGCGCCCAAGTCAATAAACAAATCGGTAAACGCATCGACTCGGAGCGTCAGCGGATCGTCCGTGATGAGCCATCCATCCTTTTGCAGTGCTGTTTTAACAACATTGTGAAATAGATCTTTCGCCGCCATTTTCCATTGCTCTGAAGCATTTGGGTATTTTATCTATAAGATTACATTGTCACCCTTTAGGCGCTCGATCAGGAAACATCGCAAATTAGGTGTTGTGAAGGACTTCATTAAAATCCCTCATGTTATTCCCTGCAATATCTGCACTATTGTGCGATTAGCTTTGCTAGTGCTATAGGCGCTCGCTCGACTAATGAATTACGATAATCCTGCTCTATCTCAGCACCAGTTTATAAATTGACAGAAATTATCGATTCGGAGCGCTTACTTGTCACGGCTGCTAACGATGGCAGCTAAAGTTCCCCTGATCTTCATCTTGATTCACGGTAACTTCATCATTTGTCCGTTGATACTGAAGAATAAGGCTGCACGGAATAGAAAGGGATCTAAGGAGCTAAAAATGTTAAACCATGACCTTCAGAAAAAAGCTAGAGCCAAGCTTGAAGCTGCTGATAAAGAATATCAGACAGTTGCAACGGATGTAACTAAAAAAGCGGCAGAACTATATGAGAAGCGCAAAGCGACTGCTAAGCAAGTGATTCAGGCTTGCGAGGAATATGTCAATATCTTGGCTAACTCTCCGAAAGAGTTTAATAAGGCAGTGTCTGAATTTAAGGTAGAGTTTGCCAAGTTTACAGAGGTAATTGCGAAAATTAATAGTGAAGCAGATAAAGCGGTCAAGGTGAGCGGATCAGTGGCAGGAGCAGGAACCGCAGCAGGCGTTGGTGTTGCTGCTTTTGCTCCAACTGCGGCAATGGCGATCGCGACTACCTTTGGCACTGCTTCAACAGGTACTGCTATCTCAGCTCTATCAGGTGCTGCTGCAACTAACGCGGCACTAGCATGGCTTGGGGGTGGTGCGCTCGCTGCTGGTGGTGGTGGAATGGCAGCGGGGAATGCTCTGCTGCTGTTGGCTGGACCAGTTGGCTGGGCTATTACTGGTATAGCTGTGACGAGTGGTGCTCTTATGCTTCGAGGTAAAAATGAAGAAATTGCCAAGAAAGCTAATCAGGAAGCAGCCCGTATTAAAGCAAAGACAGCAACTTTGAAAGCTGCTAAGGAAGAAATTGCTAAACTTTTGACTTTGACTCAACAACACGCTGATGGTGTTAACACGCGACTGAACTTCCTCCAGATAGATGCCCCTAACAACTATCAGCACTTCAACAATGAGCAAAAGATGGAGTTGACTACCCTGATTAACAACATCCAGGCGCTTTCCAAACTGCTGAACAAGAAACTGAGCTAATCAAGAACAGCGATGAAAGAGAACGTTCATCAGACAACTCAGATAATTGGCGGTATGGTAGCGGGAGATAATCTCCGCCATGCAGAACAACTCAAAGCTGCTCTGGAGAGCCAAGATTCCGCCTTCACCAAGGCTATTGAGCAGGTTGTGAAAGTACGGGATTTTGTTGGAACCCCTGAACACATTCTAGGCAGCGACAAAACTAAACATGGCGAGATTGCCGAGCAGGTTGAAGTCGGCATCCGTAATGCTAGGGACTATCTACGTCAGCAAACTCCAAGTGCAACATTTGAGGGAGTGGGTCGAACAGCTCCTGAAGACTATCTTATTGATAGTCTTCAAGTTCAGTCAAAGTTTATCAATGGTGTTAATAAGAACTTGGATCATGTACTAGAACACATGAGCAAGTATGAGAACTTTGGTAGAGATAGTTCCTATTACCATATTCCAAGAGACTACTACGAGACTATCCAAAAGGTACTAAAGGGTGAATCTGTAGAAGGACTAACCAACCGCACAATACAAAAAATCCAGCAAAAAGCTCAAGAAATTGAAAAGCTTTCCGGTAAGTCATTTACAGAGGTCGTCAAGCCTGTTATTTCTAAATACAGTGAAGTACAGCAAGGCAAGATCCACGACACATTGGATAAGCACGAGCAAAAACTCAGCGACGATAACAAACGAATCAAGGAGAATATCCAAACTGATGCACAACCGAATTTAGGAGATATGGCTCAAGTAGCTGGCAA
>DATNPC010000136.1:0-5780 GCA_036703375.1 Allocoleopsis sp. | reverse complement strand
CTCGCCCCACGGCAATATTGAATTTCTGATCGGTTCCTCCTAATTCAACATCCGCTTGCACGGCTACCGAGTCAAATCCTTGCATTAAGGGGTAGAGGAATTCATGGATGTAAATTGGGTTTTCCTGTTTAAAGCGCTCAGCAAAGCCCTCTTTTGCCAGCATTTGTCCAACCGTCATGGTTGCTAGCAATTCGAGGATTTTGGCTAAATCTAGCTGGGATAACCACTCCGAGTTATAGCGAACTTCCAGGCGTCCCGGTGTCTCAAAATCTAAAATGGGGCGTACCTGCTCTAGGTAGCCTCTGGCGTTTTCTTTCACTTCCTCGGGGGAAAGTTGGCGGCGGACTTCCGATTTTCCCGTCGGGTCTCCAATCCTCGCGGTAAAATCGCCAATAATTAGAACAGCGGTGTGACCGGCATCTTGAAAAGCGCGCAGTTTCCGGACTGGGATACTATGACCGAGGTGAATATCCGCGCCAGTGGGGTCAATGCCTAACTTCACCCGTAAGGGACGGTCTGTTTGTCGTAACCGTTGAGCTAGATTTTCATTGGCATCTTGAGAATCGGGCTGGTTGGGAAAAATTTCACTGATACCTCGATAGAGCCAAGCCAGTTCATTGGCGATAGCAGATGGCGAATTGCCCTTTGTAAATTCAGGATTTGACATTCGTCTTGACATCTAGGGGAGGATAAACTAGCGTAGCGCTTCAGGTCGGTAAAATTAAGTGTTTCTCATATCGAGACTAAGGCAGACAGACTAACATTTTTCCCGATAAATGCCAAAATATCCATGCTGAACAAAGTTAACTATTATCCTGGATGCACCTATTATGATTGAAGGCGATGTCTGTTCGGCAAGCCGCTGATTCAGGAGCAGTCGGTTATTGAAAACGACTGATGCTCTCAAAAATCTAGGCGAGCGCTAACACCTTGCCTGACGACCCTCTAAAGTGACACTTCTCAACCGAGAAGTTTGCTGGAAGGGTCGAGAATCGACTCAACGCTACACGCTATTTGTATGCTATACAAGCAGCAAGGCTAGTGTTCCGAAACCTCAGTCAACCTTTCATCAGGTCAAAATGATACTGATGGAAGTGCGAGTGCGAAAGACCCCTCATATCGGCACAAACATCTTTAGCTAAACGGCGATCGTTCGACGGGCAGGGTGTTTGTAAGAGCTGTTACAGGGTTTTTGCCATATCCAACTTCTTTATAATCCTGCTATTGCTAAAAATTTCTGTAATCATCTATAGAAAGTATTGACACAAAATTAGCCACATCAGTACGTTCAGTCTTTTTCGCGTGAGGAAGTGAAATCGCTGTGTCATCTAGCACCATTCACAAAAAACAAGATACAAAAAGCGGCTCGTCATCAACGTTACAGTTTTTACAGGGAGTCGCTCAGGTAGCAGGCGGAACCGTTCTAGGCATCACGATGCTCACCAGTTCGGTTGTCGCAGGTGGGCTAGTTGGCTTAGCGACTAGCTTCCGCAATCTCCCAGATGTTAGAGTGCTGCGCGGCTACGTACCGACAGAAACGTCCTACATCTACGACGTTAAGGGCAAGGAGCTAGCCAGTCTCCACGGTGAAGCCAATCGTGAAGTGGTTAAATTAAACCAAATCAGTCCGCAATTGAAGCGAGCCGTGATTGCGATGGAAGATAGCCACTTCTACATGCACCATGGCATTAACCCCAACAGTGTTGGTCGCGCGCTCAAAGCTAACTGGCAAGAAGGCTCAGTGGTTGAAGGGGGTTCGACCCTAACCATGCAGCTGGTGAAAAATTTGTTTCTCTCGCAGCATCGCAAGTTTAGCCGTAAAGTCGCTGAGGCTGTGCTGGCAATTCGGGTCGAGCAAATCTTTACCAAAGACCAAATCCTGGAAATGTACCTCAATCAAATTTATTGGGGTCACAATAACTACGGTATTCAAACAGCTGCTCAGAGCTACTTTGGTAAATCGGCGGCTAACCTCAACCTGGCTGAGTCGGCTATGCTAGCTGGACTGATTCAGTCTCCAGAAGAATACAGTCCTTTTGTCAACTACAATGTGGCGAAAGAACGGCAAGCCACGGTTTTAAATCGGATGCGGAGCTTGGGATGGATTACGGCAGCCGAGGAAGAAGCGGCTCGCAAGCAACCGCTGAAACTCGCGAAAAGTACGTCTTGGCAGACTAGCGTACTGCCCTACGTCACGGAAGCTGTGGTGACTGAGTTGAACGAGCGATTTGGTCGCGATGCCGTGCTTAAAGGTGGGATGCGAGTCCAGACAACCGTTGACTACGATTTCCAGCGCATGGCAGAAGAAACGGTTCGTCGCGCCCATGATAACTTGGGAGTTAGTGCCAATCAGATTGCTCTGGCGGCAGTCGATCCTCGAACGCATTTTGTCAAAGCGATAGTGGGCGGAACAAACTACGACAAAAGCCAGTACAACCGTGCCGTTCAAGCGCGTCGTCAGCCCGGTTCATCGTTTAAGCCGTTCGTTTACTACACGGCATTTGCTACAGGTAAATACTCGCCATCATCTACAGTAATTGATGCTCCAGTTAGCTATCGCGATGGTAACGGCTGGTACTCTCCTAGAAACTATGGGGGCGGCTACTCGGGTGCCATGAGCATTCGCACAGCCTTAATGAACTCTGTCAATGTTCCAGCTGTCAAGATCGGCAAAGCCGTTGGATTAGATAAAGTTATTGAGACGTGCCGCACGCTTGGCATTAAGAGTCCACTGGAACCCGTCACCTCTTTACCCTTGGGAGCCATCGGAGTCACTCCCTTGGAAATGGCTGGAGCCTATGCAACGTTCGCGAGCAACGGTTGGTATTCTGATACGACCATTATCGTGCGCGTCACCGATAGTGCGGGAAATGTATTACTAGACAATACCCCGAAACCTAAACTAGTTCTCGACCCTTGGGCTACAGCATCTCTCACCAACGTCCTGCAAGATGTAGTGGCTGGCGGTACAGGAAAACGGGCGGCAATTGGACGGCCAGCAGCGGGTAAGACAGGGACAACGTCTTCAGAACGAGACATCTGGTTTGTAGGATATGTTCCGCAGTTGGCAACGGCTGTTTGGGTTGGCAATGATAACAACAGACCAATTGGAGGTGGAGCGACAGGTGGCGAATATGTTGCTCCCATCTGGCGGAATTTCATGCTCAAAGCATTACAGAACGAACCCGTACAAAACTTCCCATCCCCTTCTCAATTTAATCGCCCCTAGCCACGATTAGTCCTGAGTCACCAGCCATGAAGCGAGAAAGGCGACTGGTGACTCAGGACAAGCTTCTCAAACACTAAAGACTAAAGAGTTGTTCAAAAATCAACTAAAGTTGCCATGTGAGATTTGGGGTTTGTCAGTTATCCGTTGTTACCAACCACTAACAACTAACCAATGCTGGAGGCCGAACCGACTTCCGGCATAGAAAGCGTAGTGGAAGACCATTGACAGCAAACCCAAATTAAAAAGCTCGGCATTGTTCGTATATGACCTCTAAGAGCTAGGATGGCTTTTCTATCTCCGCTTTCATCCGCTCTAGAGTACTGTGCATTTGATCGAACATTTGTTGCGGTGTAATGCCAAATTGACCCAGTTGCGTGTTGAGCTGCTCTACTGTCATTTGAGCCATAAAGTCATCCGATAGCTCGAAGCGCTTCATAAAAATCCGGTAGCGCTCCATCAAGGATTCCATCTGCTCGATAAAAATCTTTTTCCCTTCCCGGTCAAATTTGCCATAGCTACCTCCCAATTGGATCAGGGATTGGTAATCTTCAAAGAGCTGCTTAGCCTCTTGCTGGACGATCTCTGAATCAAAAAAACCCATTGCCTTTATACTGTCAACCGAGTGGGTTGATACTGTTGCAGATAGTCACATTTTAGTGCAGAGGAAAGCTCTCGCGAAATTCGGTTTTCCGTATTGTTTGGTGATTGTATCCCTATTATAGAAGGATGAATCGCAGGTTCTTGAGCAGAGAACTCCATTCTCACGGGTTAATAGCAAGTTATGTTGAGCAAGCCGAAAAATCGGAAAGTCGCTGCCCTCTTAGCATTCACTGGAATAGTGATACCCGTTTCTGGATTTCACAAGTTTTATCTAGGGCAGCCGTTGTGGGGAATACTGTATTTGATGCTGTGGTGGACGCCAATTCCTCGAATTGCCAGTGTGATTGAAGGCTTTTGGTACTTGGCACAGGGAAAGGATGAGTTCGATCGCAATTTCAACCTAGGTATAACTGCTGTTTCACCTTCAGTATCGCCTCCAGCACCGGCGGTTGACCCTACTCAGGTGGGAGCGATTGCCGATGCTCTGCGACAGCTAGACAGTCTTCGTCAAGACGGACTGATGTCGGAGTATGAATTTGAGCAAAAACGTCGCCAATTACTCGATCGCATCTTATAAGCTTGATGACACCCTTTAATTGGCTTTCACAATCTCAACTCAACCCAAGTTGGCAAGCGATTCGAGTGCGGATTCAGAGCGATCCTTATTACCGCTTGCGTTCCACCGAAGAAATTGCAGTAGCCGCCGCACTGGGCATTACAATTGATGCGAATCAGGCGAGTGTTGATGACTGGTTGAGACTACCGGGTATATCCATCCACCAAGCGCGATCGCTCGTTGAATTAACGGGTAGCGGCGTGCAATTTTGCTGCTTAGAAGACATTGCCGCCGCGTTGAGTGTGCCGGTACAGCGCATTCGACCATGGCAACCGATTCTCAGCTTTTGTTACTACGATCCTGAGAGTACCTCAACCCCTCAAGCCATTAACCCCAACATAGCCGCGATCGAGCAGCTGACAAAAATCCCCGCGATTGACCTGTTTCTCGCCCGAGCGATCGTGCAAAATCGCCTCGATTTTGGAAATTACCGCAATCTTGCTGATTTTCAGAGACGGCTTTCCCTCAATCCTCAGCTAACTACTGAACTCATGTACTACCTGCGGTTTTGAGGGTATCCCCTTAAACTTGACCCAGGCGGCTGAGGGGCCAGAACCGGAAACAAGCATGACCGATCACATTTTGCATGGGCAAGAATCCCCAAACATGGGAGTCGTTGCTGTTATTACGGTTATCTCCCATGACAAACAATTGCCCTTCGGGTACTTTGACGGCTTCCATCTGATAGTTCGGTGGTTCGGCAATGTAGTCTTCGTTTAGGGGTCTATCGTTCAGGTAAACTTTACCGTTTTGAATTTGAATAATTTGACCGGGTGTCGCAATCACCCGTTTGATAAAAGCTTGGTCTTTGGCATACCCCTGAATTTGCAGTTGTTGAGGTGGATCGAAGACCACAATTTCACCGTAGGCAGGAGGTCGAAAGCGGTAGGAGATTTTTTCAACTACCAAGCGATCGCTAATTTCTAACGTCGGCCACATAGAATCGGACGGGATGTAACGCGGTTCCGCCACAAACGCCCGAATGAACAGCGCTAAGGCAAGTGCGATCGCAACAATCTGAAAATTTTCCCGCACGCGCTGCCAGAATTTCGACTGCTCGTTCTCCGGTGCAATCACCGGAGCGATGGTTGGCTCACTAGGTTGAGTATTATTTGGCTTCGCATTAGTCAGTTTTGAAGACTTCTGTGCCGCCGCTAAATCGTTTTGATCTAAAGTCATAAGGATAAAATTATTTTGACCTAAAATATCTGAGGTTTTTACCTCGTCTATCCCCTATCAGTCTTTGCCAATTTTGCACAAAAGCCAAGATACCACGCTCGACGAAGTTTTAAGCACCTAGAGCGCCAGTCCAGTAGAAGTATTTGACAAAAGCGA
>DATNPC010000135.1:0-4520 GCA_036703375.1 Allocoleopsis sp. | reverse complement strand
CTCGTTCGCAAACCGCCAGTTGCTCTCGCACCACCCAGAATTGCTCCTGCACCTCCCGTTGCTCGGCGGCTGTTTTCTGGATGACATGGTGGCTGTGGGCTTCATCCAGAGGGCGATCGCATAACGGGCAAACCGCGTTCTGTTGTTGCAACAGTTCAACCTTTTGCATCAGTTCCGCTAACTGTTTTTCATAGCGGCGTTGGTTTTCTTGCAGGCGTTCCTGGAAGTGGCGGCGTTCAAGTCCTTTTTCCTGCACTCGCTGTTGGTAGACGCGCTTTTTCTCCAGTTGTCCGATTTCCTCATCGACTTGCAACACTGTTCGTCGCAGTTCAGGTGTTGTGGCAATCTGAGCATTGAGTTGCTTTTCCGACGAGCGCAGTTCATCTAACCGGGCGCTGAGTCGAGCTTGGGCGCGATCGATTTGGGTGTGCAGGGTGGTACGGCGTTGTAGGAGGGGAGATACCTGGAGTTGCAGATTGTCTAACTCGCTCAGGCGTTTGCGAGCGAGGTTGAGGTGTTCGAGTGCGGCGGCGACTTCTGCCGAACGCGAGAGAATTTCCTGAATTTCTTGCTCTTGCGGCCGCAAGGCTTCGAGTTGGGCTTGCGTGTCGCGGATTTTGAGATTGAGTTCGTTGATTTGTTGGGTTAGCTGCTGTTGCAGTTGCTGCTTTTGTTGTTGAGCTTCTTGGTACGCTTGGAATTTGGCGGTGAGGGTTTCCTCTTGTTGTTGTAGGTTGATGAATTGGGAGTAACCCGCTTCGATTTGGTCGGATTGACTGAGTAGATTGCTCAGCTGTCGCTGTTGCGCTTCGGTAGAGGCAATTTCTTGTTCTAAGCGATCGCAATCGTTGCTGAGATTGAGATATTGTTGTTTGACGAAGGTGAGTTGTTGCTGCCAGGTGCTGCGTTGGTGCTGCACGGATTGCAGTTGTTGGAGTTTTTGTTGCTCGATGTCTTGAGCCTGTTGCAGTTGTTGGAGAATGGCGTCGAGCTGAGCTTGTTGCTCTAGCGTGGCGTCTCGTTCTTGCAACTGTTGCTTGATGGTTTGCAAGCCTTGCTCTAATTGTTCTGTCTGTCCTTTGAACTGCCGCGACAAATCTTTCGCCTGTTCGGCTAGGGCTTCGTAGCGATCGAGTTTGAGTAAGTCTGCTAGAATCTGTTTGCGCTCGCTCGGCCGCCGCAGCATGAACTCATCGGCTCGACCTTGACGCAGATACGCCGAGTTAATAAAGGTATCGTAATCCAGCTTCAAATGATGCAAAATCAACTGCTGAGTGGCCCGTACCCCTTTCTCGGTTAGCGATCGAAAGCCATTGGGCGTCTCGATTTGAAATTCTAAGGACGTACCTTGTCCGCGATTTCGCGTCCGAATGATGCGATGGGTTTGCTGGTTGTTGTGAAAGATGAAATCCACCCGCACATCTTTCGAGCCAGCATGGATGATGTCATCTTCCGATTCAGCACGACTTTGTCCCCAGATGACCCAAGTGATGGCTTCGAGCAGGGAAGACTTGCCTGCGCCATTGGGGCCGCAGACGCAGGCCGTGTGCAGACCGCGAAAGTCGAGGCTGGCATCGCGGTAGCTCAGGAAATTTTTTAGTGTTAGTTGTAGCGGAATCATTTAGGCTGGAATGCCTCACACCGTATACATGAGAAACGACTAGTACATCTGCACCGTTGCCTAGTCTATCTACGTAATAATAGGCTTTCTAGCCCTTGATGCGCTACTTTTACAATTCTTAATAATTTTATAGAAATCAATCATTACTAGCGAAGTCAGAATCCAATCAAGGAATCTTTCTTCCCTTTCCCCATCTCTCCGTCACCCAGTCTCCCCGTCAGCATCAACCAGTCAATGAAATGCTTAACAGCTTACCCCATTCGCTGTTTGAAATGCGATTAGAATATTGGAAAAATTTTTCCATCTTACCTGCTCGACAGCAATGACGAACCCTGAAGCCTTCATTCCTGACCCTGTCATTAAAGCGCTCACCAGTATCGCTCGTCCTGCTGTTACCTTTGCGATCGATCGAGCTCAGCATAATGAAACTGTAGTCAGAATCTTACAAGACTTTAATCTCGATCCAGTACAGCCGCCGAAGGATGTTGATGGGGTTTATGTGTACGCTTTAATCGAGTACGGTCTAGGTAAGCCTGAGCCAATACTTAACTTTTTTAGAGAAAAGAACGTTAAAGAGATATTTTGGAGTGCCTATACGGCAAATAATCCATTAAGTTTTTTCACAAAATCGGAAGAGTTGCTGAAAGGCAACACTCGTTTAAGAGATGAGATACAAAAATCGGGAATTGCCCTCCGTTCTGAGTTGGAAGAGTTCGGGAATGTTTTTATCAATGTCGCAAAACGAACGAAAGCATCGGAATTTCAGCCTTACCCGGACTGGAATCTAGACGAATACCCCAAAGAATTCAAACCCTTAATTAAAGAAAAGACTCGAACCTTTTGCGGTCGGTACTTTGTCTTTAAGACGTTTATGGAGTTTCTTAAAAAGCAGCCAAAAGGCTACTTTACGGTGGTGGGGGATGCAGGAATGGGGAAAAGTGCGATTGCGGCGAAGTACGTTGCTACTAAGCAATGTCCTTGTTATTTCAATGTCCGGGCTGAGGGAAACAATAAACCCGACCAGTTCTTGGAAAGTATTCGCCAACAACTGATTTGTCGCTATCAGTTGCAAAACGCTGAGAAAGACGCGTTACTCCGTCTACTGCAAAAAGTGAGTGAAAAGCTTGCTGCTGACGAATCGCTGGTCATTGTCATTGATGCGCTGGATGAGGTAGAGCAAGAAGCGGGTGAAGCTAATCTTTTGAATTTACCCAAGGAGTTGCCAGATCGGGTCTATTTCTTGCTGACTAGGCGACCCTACACGCTGGCAACTAAGCGTTTGGCCGTGTCTCCCGATGTTCCAGTGCAAGAGTTGGATTTAAGGGGCAAGGATTATTTGACTCTGAATCGTGAGGATGTAGAGAAGTATATTCGCTTATTTTTGCATAACGATTTAGAGCATAGGGATGCGCTGAGGCAGTGGTCTTACGAGCGCAATGTCTCTGATAGCGAGTTTGTGAAGCAGGTCGCAGATAAGAGTGAAAACAATTTTATGTACCTGCGCTATGTCTTGCCAGAGATTGCTAAAGGATTTTATCAGAACCTGGATTTAAAGAAATTGCCTAATGGTCTTCAGGACTATTATCAAGTTCATTGGGTGCGGATGGGGATGGATAAGACTCTCCAGGAAGCCAAGGTGATAGTCTTGTTTATTTTGGTAGAGATTGGTACGGCGATTCCGAGTGAGATGATTGCAGAAATTGCTCAAGCAGATGAATTTGAGGTGCAAAAGGTTTTGGATGAGTGGGTTGAGTATTTGAGGACGCAGGAAATCGAGGGAGATATCTGCTACACCTTCTATCATGCGAGTTTCCTGGACTTCTTGAAAAAGAAAAAAGAACTGAAGTCAACTCGGAAACTCTTTACTGAGGTTAATCAGCGCATTGTTGATTTCTACAAACGGGAGATGGACGCAGATGACGCACAAGATTGATAACTCTCGTCTTGCAGCATTCTCAGTAGGCTACTCAACCCGCCCGGAGTTTAAACTCCGGCGTCATAGCTCAAGTCCACTAACGTGGACTGAAATTTTTGTCGCATTAGTATTTAGTCCTCTTGAGAGGACTTTCGCTATGAGCCAAGGGTTTAAACCCTTGGCGGGTGAGTGGGTAGGTGAAAGATGATTGCGAAGAAACCCAAGGCAAAAAAGTCCTACGTCCAAAAAGCCTATCTGGATCGGTTTCCCTATAATCTGGTGAATTCGGGGAATTTAGAAGAGTATTTCCAAACCTTAACTGATTTTAAATTCCTGACCAAAAAGATTAACCATCCTGAGTTGGGGGTGCAGCCGCTGATTGCAGATTACGATTTGATTGATGAACTCTCCCAATCCTCCTTGCTAGGGCGGGAGGAAGAACTTTCTCAACCCTTGATAAGGGAGGAAGAACTTCCCCCCCAACCTGCCTTAGCAAGGGGAGAGAATATCACTCTTAATCCGGAGAAAGTCAAGACACTAAAACGGATACAAGGGGCGCTGCGACTGTCAGCGCACGTTTTAGCTAAGGATAAAACGCAACTAGCGGGGCAATTGTTGGGGCGAATGCAGGGCTTTGATGTTCCAGAAATTCAGCAGTTGCTGTCTCAAGCAAAGCAGAGTAAAACCACTGGGTTGCGTCCCTTGACACCCAGCTTAACGAGTCCGGGGGGGCAGTTGCTACGTACCCTGAGCGGTCATAGCTGGTCGGTAAATGCCGTCGCCGTGACGGTCGATGGCAAACAGGCGATTTCCGCTTCAGACGACAACACTCTCAAACTGTGGGATTTGGCAACAGGGGAGGAACTGCGTACCCTCTACGGTCATAGCTGGTCAGTAAATGCCGTCGCCGTGACGGTCGATGGCAAACAGGCGATTTCCGCTTCAGGCGACAAGACTCTCAAACTGTGGGATTTGGCAACAGGG
>DATNPC010000134.1:0-5036 GCA_036703375.1 Allocoleopsis sp. | reverse complement strand
CTTCTGGAGTGCTTTTTGGGCTTTGTGGATTTCCCAGTTGCTACTCAAGAAGCCCGAATCTTTATTGCTGTCTGAGTAACCCAGCATGACCTCTTGGAGGTTCTTAGTCAGTTGTCCGTTGTCGGTTGTCCCTGCTTTCTTCTCCCCTGAGGATTGAGTGTTGTTCCACTCGTCATAGCCGCCCGCTAAACAAGCGCGATACAGCGGTAACTCAAACAGCGATCGCATCACTGCCGGAGCTCGCTTCAGGTCTTCCACGGTTTCAAACAGGGGTACGACTTGAAGAGTACCAATTCCCGTTGCTGGATCGTAGAGTCCCGCCTCCTTGGCCAGCAATAGCACTTCCAGGATGTCACTGGCTTCATGGCTCATGCTGATAATGTAGGTCTGGCAGACTTGCACCCCAAACTCCTGTTGCAACTGCCGCAGCATGCGAAACGTTTCAATCGTTTCGTTGGTTTTTTCGGAAAATGGCACTTCAGCAGGAATTAAAGGACGTCGGGTTTTTAACTCCGTCGTCAGCCACTGCGTCCGTTCCGCTTCTGATAGCTCGTTGTAGGGCTTAGGTAACACTTGCAGATACTCGGCAATTTCGTTGAGAGTATCGGAGTGACGGGAGCTTTCCTGACGAATATCCAGGTGCGCCAGATTAAACCCATAAATTTCGACCTGACAGATGAGATTTTCCAACTCCTGACAGCTTAGTCCAGTCTCCGCCAAGTTCCGTTCAATCAGCCGCAGCTCGGCTAAAAATTCGGCTCCAGACTTGTAAACGGTGGGGTGTATCGATTTGTTCAGATCTGGTTGCAGCGGCTTCTCGGTGTAGAGTTGCCGATTGCGATCGCGAGTATTTTCCAACCGTCGCTGCACGTAGGCAAGCTTGAGCCGATACGGTTCTTGCCGATAACGAATTGACAAATGCTCGTAAACTTCTGGCATTTGCGATCGGTCTTGCTCCAGAGAATCCAACAGTTCCGGCAAGACATCGCTCCAGTGCAGCGATAGGCTCAACAAATTGATTAAACGTCCTACCGACTGGATATATTTTTCCAGCACCAAATTTCGCTGATAGCAAGCCGTTTGCCAAGTCACTTGAGGTGTGACCGAAGGATTACCATCCCGATCCGAACCGACCCAAGAGCCAAATTTACAGAAGTTTTTCGCTGGAGGCGTTAGCCAAGGGAACGAGACTTTGAGTGCTTTGTGCAAGCGCTGATACAGGTGGGGAATCGATTCAAACAGCACTTCTTGGAAATAGTGGAGCGTGTAATCCACCTCATCAAGCACCGTTGGCTTGAACTGATGCAATTCATCCGTGCGCCACCAGAGGCGAATTTCTTCCATTAGCTGTTCGGTATAGCCCTCGATTTCCCAAGACGAGGTTAAACCCAATCCCCTCGATACTTCCTCAGCTTGATCGAGCTGCTGAAGCAATTTCGCAATCCGCCGTTGTTTCCCTCGAATGGTGTGACGGACAATTTCTGTGGGGTGAGCCGTGAAGACTAGCCGAACATCTAGATTTTCCAGCAGCCGTTGGATTTGCTGGGGAGGCATATTCAGCTGTCGCAAGTGGGGAAACAGCCAGTGAAACGTACCTTTTTCTCGTTTGGAGTTATCGTTCTCCTGCCACGTCTTTTCTAAGAAATCGACGATAGAACCACTACTTTGAGCTTCTGCTTCTGCCGCATTGACTGAGACTGTTACCGAGTTGCCGTTCTCTGCCAATTTGGTTGGCTGGTTCGGCAGTGTTTCCGAGACGGCAGGAGGGTTATAAGTGGCGCGTCGCGAAAACAGTTGAGCTCGCTGTTCGTAATGCTGCTCGACAATGTTGATGAGCTGAAAATAAAGCGCAAAAGCGCGAGATGCTCTAATGGCTGCGTTGAGGTCCAGTTTTTCAATAACTTTAGTGACTGACGATTCCGGCAATTCAGTGGCTTGTCCCTCAGGCGAACACAAGTCCCGTAATTGCTTGAGCAGATCGACAAGTTCCTGACCGCATTCTGATACGAGAACAGACTCCCATAAATCCTCTACAACTTTGAGGCGATGGCGCAGAAACCAATTGGAGGTAGAAGCAACAGAAAAATCCCGGTTGGAGGAATCAATGAGAGAACTCATAGGGTCTGTTCACAGCAAGACAGAGATATTCCATTTTATGGGCTTAGGGTTCATTAGTGCCGTTCACGAGTAACTATCTGGTTTTTTGCCTGATGGTAGACGCATCGGCAGTGAGCAGTGAGCAGTGAGCAGTGAGCAGTGGCCAGTGACCAAGGTTTTACCTGGCGATTTAGACCCCAAGTGAAACTTATTATGCCGTGACTTGAGGTCTCCTGCTTCTCACTAAAAGTTGGTCACTGTTCACACAGGGGTCAATCCTCAGAGTCAGGAGAATCCGGAAAGTGGAGTAGAGGCAAGCGATCGCCTCGAAACACTTCTTCCGAGCTGATGCCGGTACTCTGTAACCACGAACAGACAGCATCGAGCGAAAGTACACCGAGCAGCAAGGGCCCTGTTGCCAGACTCAATAAAAAGTCTGTAGGTATTTTCGAGCTGGATGGCTTGGCGGTTGTCGTTTCTGGTCGATTGGTGGAATGAGTAGAGGACATGGGTGGAACCGATAAAGAGCAAGTCTTGGGCAAACCGGTCGGTTAGCTAGCTTCCCCTGGCTAGTACAGGTATCCTAATACTACCCAAAAACACCAAAATGCTTCCGCTATGTCTTCCTACTCAAGAGGATTGACAGCCATCCTCCAGAAGAATTCAATTTACACTCGTTGAAATGCCGTAGCTAATTTATAATTCGGATTTCGCAACTCGCTCTATGACATGGCTAATTTTTTATTGCCGGTAGTAAATAGTTTGTCCGCTCAACGCCTAGAAGCGGTGAGAATTCTTGCCGCTTTTGGTGTAAGACTGTTTAGATGTACTTAGATTAAGCGATCGCACCTGCTAGGTCGGTGATTTGAACCGATTTGGCTTGAACTAGTTCGGGAGAAAGTTTTTAGTCGGCTCAACCCGAAAGAGCGATTAGTCCAGGAAACAATCATTTGTCCGTTATCTGTTCAGGTAGCAAATTTCTGATGTTGGATGTGGATCAGCGTGTCCCAAAGGATCGTCCGTCCTCCCTTGCCCAGTGGATTTATCAAGCGATCGGGCAACCTGAGGTATCGTTACGGGTGCGGTTGCGCGGGAATAACCTACACGTTCTATGCGAGAGTCCTCAAAGTTTAGATGCCACGACGGCTGTCAACCGTTTGCTGAAGGCTCTCAAACGGGAGGGAGGAAATTCGCTGCCCATCGATCCGAAAAACCCGATTTATCAAATTATTGTGTACGGGCGCACCCTAGGGCAGGAGCGTCCCGACTGGATCAAGCAAATTCGTCTTAAATCGACCCCAAGCCAAGGGACGCATGCGACTCGAACATCGGCGGAGATGGGGAATGCTGCACCCAACGAGCCAGCGCTAATTATTTCCAACGAAAGTCTGGCTCGTTCAGGTTCACCTGAAGCGATCGCTCGCTATCTTAGTGAAACTCTCAGTCCTTTAGGCGTCAGCGTTAAGGTGCTGATCCAAGAGTTGAAGGGGAGCCGGTTGCGAGGGGACAGTTCAGACGATAACGTTCCGGGTGGAAACGCCTACGTCGAACAATCGACCAACATTCAGCGACGTCTGTGGGTGATTTGCAGTTCCAACTACAGTCCCGATGCCTCTTTACTAGCTGAACCCGTCGTACAGCAGTTGCGTTCCTTGCAGCTGAAAGGATTCCGGGATGCTGCCCTGAGCGCTCAGGTGAGTGGAGAAGCAGAACCCGAGTGGATGCTGCGGATCGATCTGACGCCAAAAGAAGCCATGCTCAAGGAGTGGGCGCGTTGGGGAGACGTACAAGCGATCGCCAGACGATTGAATCAAGTCCTCTCGAAACACAAAATGGAAGTGCGAGCGGTGCTCAAAGAGTCAACGCTGCACCTATTTTGTAATGTTTTGACCGTCAAACAAGCACCTGCACCGGATCGGCAAAAGTCGGTAAAACCGATCGCGGCTGTCCTCAATGCGATCGCACCTCAAGGTATCCAATCCGTTGCCATTTATGGAGTGGAGTCTCATCGGCGCACTCTCACTCCCGAACAAGAAACACCCGTTTGGGTCGAGTGGCTGGACTTACCCTCAGCCAACGATCCGCAACGCGCTGAATCAGCACTTTCACTAGCACAAAAAGGCCACTTGGAGGCGATTACGTTCTTACTCCAACGCCTTCTCAATCCTGACCTCGACCGACGATTGGCAACTGGCGGAATTCATCTCAAAATTCGCCGCAAACAAGATTTGTTGCATATTATGAGCGAGGCTCCGATCTGCCCGCCTCAAGCTCAGGTCGGCCCGCCGATTGCCAAGTTTCTGCGCCAGCTAGCTATTCCAGGAATTGCAGGAGTTCGAGTGTATGGGCGTCGCGCTGGTGCAACAGCCCCTACCTGGAATTATGGAATTGATTTTGTGCATCGGCAGCGTTTAGTACCGGAAGCGACCCCAGAGTTTGCTGCCTCCGATGCCTACGTGAACGAGCTCGTTGCTCCCTCCGGGGAACCTGTTCTGCGTCCCGAGTTAACCAAAGAAGATGTTCAATCGGGACTGAAGCAGGCGGTTGGGGCAACCGCGCAAACGATTCAGCGTTGGCTGTGCTACTCCCAACTCTTTGCGCCCAGCGTCGTGGAAGGGCGAGAACTAGCAACAGTTTCGCCCGGTTCAGCCAACGAACGGTTCTCGTCTGCCCAAGGGATGAAAGTGGCGGTAGTTTGGGGCATACTCGGACTATTGTTGACCTTTCAAGTGGATCGGTTGATGGGGGAATGGTTGCGAGTGCCCGATGCGTCCAGGAGAAATGCGACGGAGGAACCCATAACCCCCATTCCCTTACCCCAACTCTCGCTGCAAAAAAGCCAAGCTCGAGGGGCGAATAACTTTAATTCGTCTGGTTTCACTCGACAAGGCAAAATGAATGTCTTAATTAGCTCGACCGATAATTTGTCAAACCCGAAG